>NZ_KQ961711.1:0-58658 GCF_001563605.1 Corynebacterium sp. CMW7794 | reverse complement strand
TGAAACAATTGGACTCCTGGATGTTGTGGCAACGGGCGTGCTGTCAAGGGGTGAATGCGCCACTTCGACCGGGAGGTAGTTGTGACGCGTTGGACTCCGAAGGATGTTAAGGATGCTGCTGTTGAGCGCGTGGTGGCAGGCGAGGCAGTTAGCCTGGTCGCGCGTGATGTGGGTGTAGGCCCCGAATCGGTTTACGGTTGGTTGAGGGTAAGAGGTGTCGAACCTCCAGGCAGGCGTGCGAGTCGTTTGCGTGATCCGTTTGTCCGTGAGGCTGTTGGGTTGGTGCGTGCAGGTATGTCGATCAGTCAAGCAGCACAGACTGTTGGAATATCGACTGGCTTGCTTCACAGCAGGTTAAAGAAAGCTGGTGTAATCGAAGTGCGGCCTAGACGCGCCCACTTGTCACCTGATGAACGTGCCCAGGCCGTGGAGCGAGTGCTTGCTGGTGAGAGCTGTCAGACAGTGGCTGATGCTATCGGTGTGCATCCTTCTACCGTGTATGGGTGGATAAGGAAGCAGCGGTATGCGAAGTTACGCCGGCAGCGACATCGTCGAACGCCTGATGAGGCGGTGGTGTCTTTGCCAGATACAGGCAAGAAGCTGGGTAAAGATTCTGTTATGCCAGCACCGATGAAAACTCAAGCCGTTGATGGATTTCCTAGCGGCGTATTCGACAAACACGCCTTAGTAGGGCGTGGTCGCAGGCTTACTGTTGAAGACCGTGTTGCTATTGAAGCGGGATGTCGTGTCGGTGATTCGGCACGAGCCATCGCGCAGAAAATAAATAGGCACCACAGTGTCGTCGCTCGTGAAATCACCCGTAATGGTTGGAAGATCGTCGATGAGGACGGCACAGAGCAGCTGCGGTATAACGCCCACAACGCTGCTGTTTCTACTGCTGGTCGGATGGTGCGGCCAAAACTACGCAAGCTCGATGAAAGCCCAACGCTTCGGGGTGTAGTAGTCGATTGCCTTGCCCGCAGGTGGTCACCTGGGCGCATTAGTGCATGGCTTGAGCATGCTTTCAGCGATGATGAAAGCATGCGTATTTCCCACGAAGCGATCTACAGTGCCTTATACATTCAAGGCAAAGGCAGCCTGCGAGCCGAGCTTGAAGAAGTCATGAAGACTAAAGACGTACTTATCCGCGGCGGCTCAACACGCAAGCGTCGTGCCCGAAACGCTGGCGTGTTAACCGGTCGCCCTTGGATCAAAGGTGCTGAGATCACCCACCGCAGCCCGGAAGCTGATGACAGGGCTATTCCCGGGCACTGGGAGGGCGACCTTGTTATTGGTAAAGGTGGCAAAAGCGCGCTGATTACCCTAGTAGAGCACCCCAGCCGTTACACCCTGCTTGGACACCTTCCCGATGAGCACAGTTCACACACCGTGGTCGCAACCCTGCAGGACATGGTCAAAGACCTCAACACCGAGCAGCTAAAGACCATCACATGGGACCAAGGCGCAGAAATGGCTGTCACAGCACAAGTCCAGATTAAAGACGGCTGCCAGGTGTTTTTCTGTGAACCGCACTCACCGTGGCAGAGACCAACCAACGAGAACACCAACGGCGAGATCAGGCGCAGGTTCTACAAAAAGGGCACCGACTTTGCCACCGTCACACCCGAACATGTCGCGTGGGTGCAAAATGAGCTCAACGAAACACCCCGACAAATCCTCGGCGGCGCAACCCCACGTGAAATACTTAACGAACTATTCAAGCGTGGCGCATCCACCGCTTGATTCCGCCCCATGCCCGCGATGAGGCCGTAGATGGCGTAGTGGTGCTCGCCGGTTTCCTCTGCGGTAGGCAGCAGCTCATCCAAGGAAATGAACACCATGATGCCGGCAATGACGCCGAAAGCCACGCCCATCGTCGTATCGCCGAGCACTGGCAAGAGCAGCACATAGCCCACGACGGCGCCCACTGGCTCCGCGAGGCCGGACAGCGTCGCCCACGCAAACGCCTTGCGCCGCGAGCCCATGGCCTGGCGCAGGGGCACGGCCACAGCGATACCCTCCGGAATATTGTGAATGGCGATAGCAAACGCGACCGGCAGCGCGATGCTCGCGTCCTCCAAGCCGGCGAGGAATGCCGCGAAGCCTTCCGGGAAATTGTGGAAGGCAAGCGCCGCGGCGGCGAACACGCCGGTCTTCATGAGCCGGGCGCGGCGGGCATCGTCAAGCATGGTGCCCGGCTCGTGCGGATTGATCTCTTCCGGCACAAGGCGGTCGATGACCGCAATGATGGCAATGCCCAGGAAGAACGCACCCACGCCCAGCCACGTGCCAGTGCGCTCCGAGTCGAAAGCCGTAATGAGCTTGTCCACGCCCTGCGGCAAAATCTCCACAAAGGAGACGTAGAGCATGACGCCGGCGGACAGGCCAAGGGCCCCCGCCATGAATTTCGGCCCCGGGTTGCGGTGGCCCACGGCGATGGCGGCGCCGATAGACGTGGATAAGCCCGCAAGCAACGTCAGAGCAAGGGCAAACAACATGGCTTTAGAGTCTACGATGGAGGAGTCCACTTACCAACGCGAGGAGCGCCATGCAGCACTATCCCTTGGCCCGCAACTACTGCGGCGTGGAACACGCAGCGGTCCTCGAGCACATCGTCGCCTCCACCGCGCTAAAAATTCCGCACCTGGCCGACGGCCCGACGCTCATCGACGTCACCCTCGAGACCAATAATCTCACCCGCGGCTGGAATATCCGCTGCCCACTGGGCTACCTGGGTGCCCTCGACGCCGAGGAATCCCAGGATTTCCCGGACCTCGAACAGCTGCGCACCATGCACGTCACCACCACAGCGACGGTCGAAATCGTCGACGGCATGCTCGACATCGCGGTCAACCTCGGCCTCGGCCCCTGGCAGGTGCCACGCAATAACGCGGGCGGCCCCGTCCTCGCCCCGGGGATGGGCGTGCTGCTTGCCACGGAGACCACACATGACGTTTCCGCGGAGCAGCTCACGCAGATGGACACGTGTTCCTTCTTTGTTTCCCTCACGCTCATGGGCGAGACGTTCGTCGCCTCCGCCGAAGACTGCGTGCTGGGCACGGCACCGGCGCCGGCGCATGTCGCCAACCTCCTGCGTCACGCGGTCGAGGGCGGCCAGACGCTCTTCGCGCGTGCCTATGCCGCAGACGGACTCATCGCGGTCGACGTGCCCGAGCCCGGCTCGGCGGAGTTCTTCGAGCCACCCGTTCCGGCACTCGCGCCCCGCGCGCGCATCATCCCGGAGCCACCCGCAGCAGACGGCACCTGGCAAGCGCTCATCCAGCCTGCCGATGCCGCCTCCCCCGTCCCCCAGGGCACCCGGCCGTTCCCTCAGATCACCCACCCCACATCGGCGTCGACAGCACCGCTCGATACTGCGGCGATGACGGAGCACGCGCGCGCCCGCGGTGTCGATGTCGCCGTCCTCGCTGGGGTCGTCGCGGGGCTGGGCGGCGAACCCGACCTCACGTGGCGCCCATTGCCGCTGCCCCAGGCCGCTGGGCGCTACTCTTCGGAGTCCGCGCGTGTGTCGGCGCGGCGGAAAGCCTCGGGTAAGGCGAAGCGGCATCGGAAGCCCGGCCGCGGCCGAAAAGATTAAACACGAGTACGCTCTTGTTTATGACTGAAGCGAATAAGCACTTTGAACTCAAAGTCCCGGGCGGCAAACTCATCGTCGTCGATATCACGGTCGACGAGGCCGGCGCCATCACCGCGACGCAGGTCGCGGGCGATTTCTTCCTTGAGCCCGAGGACGCCTACGAGGCGCTCGCGCCGGCGCTCGTGGGCACGCACCGCGGCGAGGCGACCGCGGATATTCAGGGCCGTCTCGACGCCGCCTTGGCGCGCATTGAGGAGCCGGTGGCCCTGCACGGGTTTAGCACGCACGATCTTGCGGTGACGGTGCAGCGCGCGCTGTCCGACGGCACGGATTTCACGGACCACGAGTGGGAAATCCTGCAGCCGGGCGTGCTGCCCACGCCGGTCAACGTCGCGCTCGACGAGCTGTTGCTCGACCAGGTGGCCACCGGCCAGCGCGGCCCGACGCTGCGCTTCTGGGAGTGGGACGACCGCGCCGTCGTGTTCGGCAGCTACCAGTCCTACTCCAATGAGCTCGACCAGGCGGGCGTGGACAAGCACGGGATTACGCCGGTGCGTCGCATGTCCGGCGGCGGTGCGATGTTCATGGAGGGCGGCAACTGCATCACGTACTCCATCTACGCTCCCGAGTCTCTCGTCGCGGGCTACTCGTATGAGGATTCTTACGCCTATCTCGATCAGTGGGTCCTCGCGGCGCTGGCCAAGCATGGCGTCAACGCGTGGTACGTGCCCATCAATGACATCACCTCGGACGGCGGCAAGATCGGCGGCGCGGCCCAGAAGCGTCGCCGCGGCGCGGTGCTTCACCACACGACGATGAGCTACGACATTGACGCGGACAAGATGATGGACGTCTTGCGCATCGGCAAGGTGAAGGTCGCGTCCAAGGGCCTGGCGTCGGCGAAGAAGCGCGTTGACCCGCTGCGCCGCCAGACCGGCGTGCCGCGCGAGGAGATCATCGCGACGATGGCCCAGGAATTCGCCACCCGCTACGGCGCACGTCCTACGGAACTCACAGAGGCCGATCTCGCGGCGGCACGTGATCTCGTCGACACGAAGTATGCGACCGAGGCGTGGACCAAGCGCCTGCCCTAACCCGCGCTGGCGCCCCGTAAAAATCCCTCCAGGACATATAAGGCCCCTGATCCGCGCCGCGGATGCCCCTTATATGTCCTGAAGTGCTATCAGCGGGAGCGAGTCAGAGCTAGTCGACTGTCGCGCCGAGGAACGCGGCAAAGGCCGGGGCAAGGTGTAGCGGGCTGAGCTTGGGTGCGGCGACGATGCGGGCCATTAGTGCGTCGCTCCCTCCGCCGACACGAGATCGCCGTCCGGATGGGCGACGATGGCTTCGATGGCGGCGACGAGCCCGCGCGTGATGTCCGCGACGGGCAGCGACGGCTCGCCTTGTTCCGGCGCGTAGGGCACGTGGATGAATCCGGCGCGGGTCGCGGTGCCGGCGGTCGCGTGCAGCATGCGGTACATGAGGTGGTTGCACACGAAGGTGCCCGCGGTATTCGACAGCGCTGCGGGCAAGCCAGCGTCGCGAATGGCGGCGACCATGGCTTTGACCGGCAGCGTCGCGAAATATGCTGCGGGTCCATTCTCGACGATGGGCGTGCCCGTGGGCTGGTTACCCGCGTTGTCTGGAATCGACGCGTCGTCGATATTGATAGCCACGCGCTCCGGCGTGAGCTGGGCGCGGCCTCCGGCCTGGCCGACACAGAGGACGGCATCGGCACGCTTGAGGTCTGGTAATGGGGCACCGAAGCGAGTAGGGACGGTAAAACGCACGACATCCGCCCCGGCAATGCGGGACGGAAGTTCGGCCACGGCGAGCTGCGCGGGGTTGACGCGCTGCCCGCCGAAGGGATCGAAGGCGGTGACGACTATTCGCATGCCCTCATTTTAGAAGGTGCCCTTCAGCTCCTTGCCGGTATCCGACAGGGTGGCGCCGCGGGAGTCGACGTTCTGGTCGTTGTACTCGGAATCGTCGCCGTCGATGCGGGAGATCTGGGTGACCTCGATGTAGTTGTGGAGACGGCCCTCAGAGGTGTTGCCGTCGCCGAAGTCGAGGTTGGCCACGCGGACGGAGTCGCCGGCGTTAATCGGGTTAGCCAGCGTGACCTCGAAGGAACGAGTGGAGGTCTTCTCATCGAAGCCCAGGTCGCGAATGTGCGCGCCGTTGGAGGAACGCGGGGTGATAAGGCGGTCAACGCCCTCCGGGCCCTCGGCGGTCTTAACATCCACGCGGAACTGGGTTGCCGGGAACTCGCCGTAGTAACGGTCGGTGCCGACATTCTTCAGGCGCAGCGCGACGGTGCCTGCGAAGCCGTCGGACTTCGCACCGGACGTCGTGAAGTACGGCTGGAGGTCGAGCTTGTGCTGCTCCTCGGCCTGCTTCTTATCAGCCTCTTCCTCGGCCTTGCCCTCGGCCTCGGTGGCGACCTCGCCCTCAACCGGGACCTCGTTGTTCTTCACGACCTCAGCGTCGGCCTCCGGGTCCTTGGCTTCTTCCTCAACGACCGGGGTGGTGTTCTGCGCGTCCTTGTTCGGGGCGTAGGAATCCGCGATGTCGTCGTAGAGCTTGACGCGGACCTCGTTCTTCACAGGCTGCAGCGCGGACCAGAAGGTCGGGGTGGACCAGGTGCCGTTGGGCTTGCAGTACTGCTGCGTTCCGGTCATGTCGAGAACGCGGAAGCCGTAGGTGGCCTCACCGGTGTGGTTCGGCGGAACGTCGTACGGGCCGATGGACTGGCCAGCCTCCCAGGACAGGGAGTAGGACGCGGACGCACCGAGCGACTTGGCGATGGAGAAAGAAACGCCCGCGGTCGTGCCATCCTGGGTGTGGCTACCGTTGATGGAGGTCGTCTGGGTGCGGTCGCCGTTGACGGAAACCTGAATGGACTGCGACTTGGACAAGTTCTGCTGGAGCGGAATGTCCTTCTCCGTCTGGTTCGTGGTGGAGATGGTGCCCACCGGCATGAACGTGTCAGTCACCTTGTAGACCACGGTGCGGGTGTCTTCCCACGGGTTGCAGATGGGGCGCGCGTTGAGCACGTTCGCCTTGATGTGGTCCGAGCCATGGCTGGTGTGGACGATGGGGAGCTTGGCGTTGACAGCCGGGGTCTCCGGGTAGGACTCGGTCTGGGTTGCAGCACCAGCGAGCGGGGCGACGAGCGCTCCGGAGAGCGTGGCGCCGGCCACAGCGGCAGCAGCGGCGGTGGCAAGACGGCGAAGCTTCATGCAGTTCTCCTCGAGAGTGTACGGATGTGGGTGCACCGCTCGAACGCGGCGGCGCGACGTGACCTAGGTTAAGGTTCCCCTCACCCGCCTGCAACAGGATAAGTATATATATGACATGCACATCATTTTTCTCTCCCCACAGGGCAGAGACACGGGATAACGGGCGAAACATTCGAGAATCCACACGGCTACCCCAAAAGTTTCTCCCGTAAACTAAAGATGTAGTGACAAATATTCCTCTTAGGAAACACTCTTACCCCCATGCGGGGGCGAGTCGCGCGCACCGCCACACATGGGGCTCAAAATGTGAGTCACCTTACTTGTAGCCTGGGTGGCTATGAACGTAACTTTTATGAGGAACCGGCCGAGTTTCGTGCGGCCGCTAGCGAGTATCTGAAGGAGCATCTGCGCGAGACAAGCGTGCTTGCCACCCAAGCGAATAAGCCGAAGCTCGAGGACCAGCCGTATTGGTTCGCGACGATTACTGACGGCGACGACATCGTAGGCGTGGCGATGCGCACAAAGCCGACGCCGCCCCACCCCGCCTATGTCCAGAAGCTTCGCCCCGCGGCGCTTGCCGCGTTGCAGGACGCGCTGTCCGAGCGGGGTGAGAAGCTGCCGGGGTGCATCGGCCACTTTGAGACAGCCAAGGCGCTCGCCGGCCCCGGCGCGCGGCTGGAGATGCATTCGCGCCTGCACTTTTTCGACGAGGTGGTCTGGCCCGCGTGCCCGGCGGGCGAACTGCGTGCGGCGACTCCGGACGACGTGGACCTCATCGTCGACTGGCGCCGGCAATTCGTACACGACTCAGAAGAACAGGCGGGGCGTAAGCCATGTGAGAAGCGGTATGCCGCTTTCTTCAACGCGGCGGACGTGGCGGAGCGTCTCGCGCGCGGCGGTCATTGGCTGTGGGAGGTCGACGGGCAGCCAGTCCACTACACGGCCGTGAACGACACAGGCCTGGGTCTCAAGCGCATTGGGCCGGTGTTTACGCCCGCGGCCGAGCGCGGACAAGGCTACGCGGCGTGGGTCGTGGCAACGCTCACGCAGGACATCCTCGACGACGGCGAGGTCGCGACGCTCTATACGGACCGAGCAAATCCCGTCTCGAACCGCGTGTATGAACGGATTGGCTACCAGTCCGTGGGCGACGAGGGCGAGTTTTACGCCGCGGGTTGTAGCGCGGCGAGCTAGCGCATGTGGAGCATGCGGCGGTGCTCGACGCCGGCAGGCTCCAAGTGGATGAAGACCTCTGCGCCTGGGAAGAGACCGTCCACGTCGTCTTCGAGGGCATCGGCAGCTTGGTGGGAGGCGAGGACGGTCCACGTGGGGTCGACGTCGGCGGTGAGATAGATGAAGCGCTGGCGGCCGAAGGCCACGGTGCGGCGTTGGGTAATCGTGAGGCCATGAGCGGGGGCAACGCGCGCGAGGAGCTCGTCGAGGGCGGCGTTTTCCTCGACGGGCAGGGATTCAGAGAGCAGGCCCGAAAGGGAGTCGCGCAGGAGCTGGTACCCGGTCCACATGATGTTGATACCCACGGCGAGCGCGATGACGGGGTCGAGCCAGAGCCAACCGGTGAGCCACACGGCAGCGATGCCCACGAGGACGCCGACGGAAGTCCACACGTCGGTAAGCAGGTGTTTGCCGTCCGCATCGAGGGTCGCGGAGCGATAAGTCTTACCGGCGCGCAGGAGCGCCAAGCCGACCACGAGGTTGAGCACGGAAGCGGCGGTGGACAAAAGAAGGCCCAGGCCAGGTTGCTCGAGCGGCTGAAGATGAATGAGGCGGTTGGCGGCGGACCAGAGAATCATGCCGGCGGCAACAAAGATGAGCGCGCCTTCAAGCAGCGCGGAGACATACTCGGCCTTGCCGTGGCCGAAATGGTGGTCCTTGTCCGCGGGCTTGACGGCGACGCGCAGCGCAATGAAGCCTGCGATGGCTGCGACGAGGTTGACGATGGATTCGAGGGCATCGGAAAGAAAACCCACGGAACCGGTGAGCCACGCGGCAAGGGTCTTCAGCAGGATCGTCGCGACGGCGGCGGCGATAGACAGCTTCATAAACCGCTCGAGGGCGGTTTGTTCGGAACGATCAACGGCGGACATAGTAACGAGTCCCTTCGGTTCAGCCGGGTAGGAAACGGACGGTGAATACCGAAGGTCTCGTTCACCAGGTGGAACCTGGCTGGGTGGCCGGGCGCGCGGCGCCAGTATGTCGACCAGCCAGCGCCGACCCTGTTAAACCCCAGGTGCCGACGCGGAACTACTCCCCTTCTGCACAGCCATAAAACCAGCCGTGCGCTGGGGTGTCAATTGAGACCGAAAGTTCAATTAGCCGAAGAGTTTCTTCAAATAATTTGAGCCGAAGCGCCACTGCGGATCCATCTGTTCGCGCAGCGCACAGAACTCGTCGAAGCGCGGATAAAGCTCTGCTAGGTCCGCGCGGCCAAGGGTGTGCATCTTGCCCCAGTGCGGGCGCCCGCCGGCGACGCGCAGGAGCGGTTCGATCTCGGCGAAGATGGGCTGCGGTTCCACGAACTGCGGCACGTGCGTGGCGATGTACATGGACTCGCGGCCGGTAGACGTGGACAGCGCAACGTCGTCCGCGGCCGTGGTGCGCAGCTCGAGCGGGAAGCCGATGCGCCAGCCGCGGCGGTCGATTAGCGATCGGATCTCGCGGACGACCGCGGGGCCGTCAGCCAGCGGCACGGCGTACTCCATCTCGTGGAAGCGCACGCGACGCGGCGAGACGAACACGCCGTGGTTCGTGCCGCGGTAGCGGTTGTGCGAGAGCGCTGCGGTCGCGATGCGGTTGGCGTAAGGGATCGACGCGGGCACGGCGCGCCCGACCGCCAGGGCCGCAGCGAAGGCGCCGTTGCCCACGAGTTCCTCGTCGAGGAATTCCTTCCGCTTCGGACGCGGGCCCACCTCGTGCGCGGCATCGGGCGCTAGGCGCGTATTGCGCTTGATCTGCGCGCGGTCGGTATGCGGGAACCAAAAGCACTCAAAGTGATCCGCACTGCGGGCGTGGGTCTCCCAGTTCTCAAGGATCTCGTCGATGTCGCCGCCGACTTCCTCCGCGACGAGGTCGAAGGACAGCGCATTACGCAGGGCCTCGACACTGCGCA
This sequence comes from Corynebacterium sp. CMW7794, assembly GCF_001563605.1. Lineage (NCBI taxonomy): Bacteria > Bacillati > Actinomycetota > Actinomycetes > Mycobacteriales > Corynebacteriaceae > Corynebacterium > Corynebacterium sp. CMW7794. Next base: position 48,691 of record NZ_KQ961711.1, on the reverse strand, counting down.
GCGACTTGGAGGCCACGCGAATGGGCAGCCCGCCGGCGCGGGCGACCATGGCGCGTGCGTTGTTTTCAAAGGCGTCGACGTCCACCGCGCCCAGCGGCGCGACGCTCGTCCCCGCGCCGCTGGTCCACGGCCGCGCGCAGCGCTTGTGTGAACCGCATCTCAGTGACTGTCATAGTGCAAGGATAGTCACACTAGTAATCGCTAGTATGGGAATTTATGAAAACCTTTCGCTCGCCCTCGCTTCCCGCTGAACTCGCCGCTCGCCTGCGCTCGATCCTCGACTCCGCACCGGCTGGCGACGTGCGCGGCACCGGCCCCGCGCACATCGCGGTAGCCCCCTGGACCGGCGAGGAACTCTTTACTTTCCCCACCGCGACCACACCCGACGTCGAGGCCGCAGTCACGGACGCCCGCGCCGCACAAAAGGTCTGGGGCAACACGAGCTTCGCCGAGCGCCGCCGCGTGTTCTTCCGCCTCCACGAGGCTTTGCGCGAAAACGAGGACACCGTCCTTGACCTCATCCAGGCCGAAAACGGCAAGGCCCGCGCCCACGCCTATGACGAGGTCATGGACCTCTACAATTGCGCGCGCTTCTATGGTCAGCGCGCCGCCCACGCCTTGCGCGACGAGCGCCACCGCGGCGCCTTGCCTGTGCTCACCACGACGCGCACGCAGTATTACCCGCTCGGCGTCGTTGGGCTCATTTCCCCGTGGAATTATCCGCTCTCCCTCGGCGTCGGCGACGTCCTCGCCGCGCTCGCCGCGGGTAACGCCGTGGTTCACAAGCCGGACTCTCAGACCACGCTCACGGCCATCTACCTGCGCCGCCTCGCCATCGCCGCGGGCCTGCCCGCGGGTGCGTGGCAACTCGTGCCGGGCCGCGGCGCCGAGGTCGGCGACGCGCTCGTGCCTCTCGTGGACGGCCTCTCCTTTACCGGCTCGACGAAGGTGGGCAAGCAGCTCGCCACCCAGGCTGCAGAGCGCCTCATTCCCGCCATACTCGAGCTGGGCGGTAAGAATCCCGCGCTCGTGCTTACCGATGCCCCCGCTTCCTCCACCGCCCCTGCCCTCGTCCGCACGGCTTTTTCCTCCTCAGGACAGCTGTGTATGTCTGTCGAGCGCGCCTACGTCCATGCCGATGTCTACGACGAGCTCGTCGCCGAACTGCAGCAAGCGCTCGACCGCGAGGTGCTCGGTGCGTCGTTCACTGACGCGGCGACCATCGGCACGCTCACCTCGGCAAGGCAGCTCGAGACTGTCCAACGCCACGTCGACGACGCGGTATCCAAGGGCGCAACTGTCGTGTACGGCGGCAAGGCCCGCCCGGAGCTCGGTCCGTTCTTCTTCGAGCCGACCATCCTCGAGGGTGTCACGGAAGACATGGAGTGCTACGCTGCCGAGACCTTCGGCCCCGTGCTTTCCCTCTATAAGGTGAACTCGGACGAGGAGGCCATCGCACGCGCCAACGACACGTCGTATGGCTTGGCGGCCTCCGTGTGGTCCGGATCCGAGCGCCACGCCTGGAACGTGGCCAGCCGGGTGGAAGCCGGCATGGTTAATATCAACGAAGGCTTCGCGGCGGCCTACGGCTCCATCGCCGCGCCGGGCGGCGGCGTCAAGGAATCCGGCCTCGGCCACCGCCACGGCGAGACCGGCCTACGCCTGTGGTCCAACGAGCGGACGGTCGCCGCGCAACGTCTCCACCCGCTCGCGCCCTCGACGCTCCTGCCGCCCGAGCGCTTCCGCACGCTCATTACGACGGGCATGCATGTGATGAAGACGTTGCGACTCTAAGCGGGATTTCACGACAACGAAGCCCTCCCGATCGCGCGATCTGGAGGGCTTCGTTGTCGTGAAAAGCCGGTGAAGCGTTGACGAGCTCCGACTCGTGGTCGCCACCGGTGAGCATAGTGTGCGAGCAGACTCGGGCTGTGGCGGTGGGTGAGTCTAGCCGCCGATCTTGAAGTCGCAGACGTCGCCGTCTTGCATGATGTAGTCCTTGCCTTCCTGGCGGACCTTGCCGTGAGCGCGGGCCTCGGCCATGGAGCCAGCCTCGTCGAGGTCGTCGAAGGAGACGATTTCCGCCTTGATGAACTTCTTCTCGAAGTCGGTGTGGATAACGCCAGCGGCCTGCGGGGCGGCGGAGCCCTTCTTAATCGTCCAGGCGCGCGCTTCCTTCTCACCGGCGGTGAGGTAGGTCTGCAGGCCAAGCGTCTCAAAACCAGCCTTGGCGAGCGTGGCCAGGCCTGGCTCGGTCTGACCCACGGACTCGAGGAGCTCCATGGCCTCATCCTCGGGCAGTTCGAGCAGCTCGGTCTCGGTCTGGGCGTCGAGGAAGACGCACTCCGCCGGGGCGACGAGCTCTGCGAGCTCGGCGCGCTTGGCGGCATCGGTAAGCACGGCCTCGTCCGAGTTGAAGACGTACAGGAAGGGCTTAGCAGTCATGAGATGGAGGTCGCGCAGCGGCGCGAGATCGAGCTCGCCGTTCTTCGCGGCGGCGAAGAGGGTGCGGTCATCCTCGAGGACGGCCTGAGCCTTCTTGGTCTCCTCGACTTCGACGGCCTTCTCCTTATCCTTGCGGGCTTCCTTCTCCAGGCGCGGCAGGGCCTTCTCGATGGTCTGCAGGTCAGCGAGGATGAGCTCGGTATTGATGATCGAGATATCGTGCGCCGGGTCGACCTTTCCGTCGACGTGGATGACATTGTCATCGGAGAACGCGCGAACGACCTGACAGATGGCGTCGGCTTCGCGGATATTGGCGAGGAAGGCGTTGCCCATGCCCTCGCCCTTGGAGGCGCCCTCGACGATGCCGGCGATATCCACGAAGGACACGGTCGCGGGCAAAATGCGCTCCGAGTTGAACATCTCAGCCAAGCGGTCGAGGCGCTTATCTGGCAGCTCCACGAGGCCGACGTTGGGCTCGATGGTGGCGAACGGGTAATTCGCGGCCAAGATATCGGAACGGGTCAGGGCGTTAAATAGCGTGGACTTGCCCACGTTGGGCAGGCCGACGATTCCAAGTGTAAGACTCACGGGGCCAATCCTAACGCACCGGAAAAAGTTTAAGGCAAGATGGTGGGGTGAGTTTTGATCAGCCCGACGCGTCCCCGACAGACCCCAGCGCCCACCCCGAGGCCCTGGGGCTTTCCGCCAAGCCGAGTGAGGCTGCCGATGCCGCCCGCCTGAGCGGCGTCTCTCCGCACCCGCCGGGAGACCAAGTCGACCGCTCCGTTGTCGTGGCCGACATGGTGCGCAACGTCTCGATGTGGGCGCTGCGCCTGTTTATCATCGGCGCATTTATCTATGCGGCCGCGCGCATGCTGGGCAACTTCTGGCAGGGCGTCCTGCCGGTTCTGCTGGCGCTCATTATTTGTACGGTGCTCGCGCCGCTGTCGGGTGGGATGCGCAAGGTCGGGCTGCCCAGCGGGCTCGCCGCGTTCGCCTCCATCCTGCTGTTCTTTGGAATCGTGGGCGGCATCATCGCGTTTGTCGCGCCGAACTTCGCGCGGCAATCCCAGACGCTGTACTTACAGACCGTCGAGGGCATCCAGCGCCTGCAGCTGTGGGTCCAGGGTCCGCCGCTCGAGCTTGATAACGACGAGCTGGGCCGCTATATCGACGAGGCCGCCACATGGATTCAATCCCGCGCGGGTTCCATCGCGGGCAGCGTCTTCTCCGGCATCGGCACCGTGACCTCCATCGTGGTCACCCTCCTCGTCGTCCTCGTCCTTACTTTCTTCTTCCTCAAGGACGGCCACAAATTCTTGGGCTGGCTGCGCGAGGCCACCGGCCGCCGCGCGGGCTGGCACCTCACCGAGCTGCTCACCCGCGCCTGGAATACACTGGGCGGCTTCGTCCGCGCACAAGCGCTCGTCTCTGCCATCGACGCCGTCTTCATCGGTCTAGGACTTATCATCCTCAACGTGCCGCTCGCCATGGCGCTGGCGATTATCACGTTCTGCGCCGGCTTCATCCCCTTCGTCGGCGCCATCGTCGCTGGCGCGCTGTCCGTGACCATCACGCTCGTCTCCCTGGGACTCACCAAGGCCGTCATCGTGCTCATCATCGTCCTCGTCGTCCAGCAGCTCGAGGGCAATGTGTTGAGCCCCTGGCTCCAGGCCCGCGCCATGAACCTCCACCCCGTCGTCGTGCTCATCTCCGTCACCGTCGGCTCCGCGCTCTTTGGTCTCGTGGGCGCCTTCCTCGCCGTGCCCGTCGTCGCCGTGTTCGCGGTGTGCTGGCGCTACGTCCTTGAGGTCCTCAAGCTGCAGTCGGGCGAGATCCACGCCGAGGACATCCGCTTCGAGACCGTCGCAGGCGAGCTCATCGGTCGCTACACCGAAGACGAGGGCCGCTTGAAACGCGTCACCCTGCGCGACAACGAGTTCGCTGGCGAGGCCGCAGGTCGCGACGCTGCAGCTGATGGCACCGACCCCACCACCATGGACGTCGACGCCGCGCCACACCCGGCCGAGCGCCCGCGTATTCGTCCGCAGCTCGACAAGGCCCGCGACATTCTCGATAAAACTTTCGAAAAGTTCCGGCGTTCCTAAACGACCATGTCGACACCGTCTGGCAGGGTGGGGCTCCATGAGCTCCATCCTGTATTTGATTCTTGGCCTTGTTCTTGGCGCCGTGCTGGGCTGGCTCGCACACGCCTACCGCGTGGGCCAGTCCCCCGCGCCTGCTTTGCCTGCCGATGCCACCCGCGAACTCACCGCCGGAGTGCGCGAAGGCCTCGCAGATTCACTCGACCGCCAGGTCGTCCCGCTTGAGAAGGCCATGGATCGCCTGGGCCTCCAACTCCAGGAGCTCGAGGCTGGTCGCGCCGCCGAATTCGCGTCGCTCACCAGCCAGGTGCAGGCCATCACGCGTACCTCGGCGCGGCTCAATGACCGCACAGACAAACTCGTCACAGCGCTGCGCTCCCCCAACGTTCGCGGCCGGTGGGGCGAGATCCAACTCGAGCGCGTCGTAGAGCTCGGCGGCATGGTCAAGCACGTCGACTTCGACTCGCAGGTCACCGCCACCCTCGACGGCCAGCGCGTGCGCCCCGATCTCGTCATCCGCTTGGCCGGTGGGCGTCAGATCGTCCTTGATGCCAAGGTTCCTTTCAGCTCGTATCTTGACGCGCTCGAGGCCACAGACCCCGAGGAGCACGCCGCTTTCCTGCGCCGCCACGCCCATCTCATGCGCAGCCACGTCGCGGCGCTGTCCGGCCGCGAGTACATCGAGGCCTTCCAGCCCACGCCCGAGTTCGTGGTACTCTTCGTCCCCGCCGATCCTTTCCTCGACGCCGCGCTGAGCGTCGACCCGGACCTCCTCGAGTTCGCCTTCGAGCGCAATATCGTCATCGCAACCCCCACCACGCTCTTCGCCCTGCTGCGCACCGTCGCGCTGGGCTGGCGGCAGGAAGACATCTCGGACAAGGCGCGCGAGGTGCAGCGCCTAGGCCGCGAGCTCTACTCGCGCCTTAACACCATGGGCGAACACTTCAATAAGGTGGGTCGCGGCCTCGAGCGCGCCATCGACGCCTTCAACGCGACGCTCGGCTCCGTCGACTCCCGCGTCATGGTCACCGCCCGCAAGCTCGGCGAGATGGACATCCCGGCGCGCACGGACCGGCTCCCCACCGAACTCGAGCGCGTCGATACGTGGCCGCGTTACGCGCAGGAGCCTCTACCGGAGGAAGGCGGCTTTTAGGATGCACGCCGCGCAGCAGCACGACGCGCGACTGCGAGCTGCAGGCCTAAGGCAATGACCGCGCCTGCGGCAGGAATCCAGAAGGCAGCATAATGGCTGGCGGTAAACACGGGCATCATGACGACAGGAGCCAGCGCCGCGCCGAAGAAACGGAAGGCCAACACGGTCGACAGGAGTTCCGTGCCACCGGGCGAGCGCAGCACGAGCATGTTGATGATGATCTGTACCGCTTGCATGCCCACGAGCGCCAGCGCCCAGGCAACCGCAATGACGATCGGGTGCGAGGACAGTGGCACGCACAACAGTCCCGCGATGACGCTCCCCAGTCCCAGCGCGAGCGACCGGGACACGCCCAGGGCTTCGACCGCGCGACCAATGAATCGGGAGAAAATAAACGCTGCCAAACCGCCGCACATCACGACGGCGCCGCGGCCGGCCGAGCCGAGATCAAAGCGCTCCGCAGCGAGCAAGGACACGGCAAACGGCATGCCCACCACACCGGCGCCCAGAATCAGGAAGGTGAGCATGTGGACGGACATATATCCCCATTGCACCCGCTCGTTGTCACCAGCCACCCGGCGCGGCGCGGGCGTGAGCATGGGCACCCGTACCAAGAAGATGAAGACCACGGAGGCGATAACGACCAGATAGGTCAGCCGCCAAGAAATGAGCGCGGCGGCACCGGCCAGCAGCGGAGCCGAGAACACGCCCAACGATTGCATCGCAGTAAACGTCCCCAACGCGGTGCCCAGCTCATGGTCAGGAGTAATCCGTTTCACAATGCCTTGCAGGACTGGAGTCGTGAAGGCATTGGCAATCGCCATGATGACGAAGATCGTGAGGAATATCCACCATGTAGGCGCCAGCATCAGACCTACGGCGCCCGCACAAATAACAGCGAATGCGACAAGCACGACCTTGGACGGTGAAAACCCGCGCACCAGTCGGCCAGAAAACAACATCGCAACCGCAAACGGAAAGGTGTACGCCGTAATGGTCAGCGCGGCGAGGGAGACTGAAATCCCAAACGAACGCGAAAACTCCGGCAAGACGACGGAAGTAGACTGGCCGACAAAGGGACCCACAAATCCGCCTAGGTGAATAGCCGCGCGCTGCCACCGTGTTCCGCTGGGATCAGCAACCTCGTCGCCCGCAGCACGGTGGGCCGAACCGGAAGCGCCCTCTCCTCGGTGCGATGTCGAATTGGTCATGCACGCACTGTAACGCATCGTTCATAACCTGCACCGAAGTTCGTAAAGCGAACGATTTTTACCCCCGTTCCCCACCGATGTTCTACATCTTTCCGTCGACAGACGGCGAAATCCGCATCCACGCCAACGGCCCGGACGTGTGGCTACACCGCAGCGACTATCTCAACGCCCGCGCCGGCACGATCCACTCGTTCTCCTTCCACGCACACAACACGCACATGCTCGGCATTCTCACGACACCTCTCTGTGAGAAACTCTTCGAGTATATGAACGCGCCCTCGGATTTTCGCCGTGCAAGAAGAAGGCACCGAGCCGTGGTTCCCAGCGGAAGGATTGTGGCACGGCGCAAGCCGAACTCGACCTCACCGTCGTGGGCCCGCCGCCACGGCACTAACCGACGACGGCCCGCGCGTCTCGTTTCGGGGTGACAACGCGGGCTCGATATGCGGAAACTCACCTCGCTCAATCCCTCTTTCTGGGTAAAGAAAAGGTAAAATTGCCGTTCGTGTCACATGCCAATGCCTCCACCGCCACCCGCCGTCCCTCCGGATACGCGCCGCGGTCCGGCATGCCAGTGTGGTCCGGGCCGGCGATTATCGCTGGCGGGCTCCTTCTTGGCCTCATTATTACGGTCGCCATGAGCGGCTTTAGCTGGGCCTTTACAGCATGCTTCGCACTCGGCGTCCTCGCGGCCGTCCTCGTGGTCAACCCACGCGGCTTGCTCATTACGGTCTTGTCTATCCCCGTGATCTTCGCGGTCATGGTGTTGCTCACCGGCTGGCTGACTGCGTATAGAAGCAGCGATACTGCCTCGTTGTTCTCGCGTACCACGCTGTTTACTGGCGCCTATCCTTTCGTTGAACGTTTTCCCGCGCTGCTCATCCTTGTCCTAGCCGGGGCTCTTATCGCCGTCGTGCGCCTGTGGCTCGCTGGTCGCAACGCCTCGTCAACCCGCGAGTCTGAGGCTGCTACCCGCCGCGCCACCGCGGAGGCCGAGCGCCGCAATCGTGTCGCAAGCACCCGCGCCCGCCAGCGCTCCGGCACGCTCACGGTGGCGGAGCTCAAAGCCCGCAATCAATCGGAGACCGCCTCCACCCGTCGCGTTCGCACCGGCGAGCGGGACCGCGACGCGCGCCGCCGCGAACAGGCCGCGGAGCGCGCCGCCCGAGAACGCATCGAGCAGGGACTCCCGGCGCGCGATGCTCTCGAGCGCGAGCAGGCTGAGCGCGTCGCCCGTGCGCGTGCCCGCCGCGAGGCCCGCGAACGCGAGCTCGCTGAGGCTCAGGCCGCAGCCGAGGCTCAGGCTGCGAAGACGTCTACGTCGAAAGAGGACGCTCCGGTGCGCCCCGATCCGAATCGCCGTGCAGGCGACGGCACCGCCACGTTCCCTGCGCAATCGGCCCCGGCTACCGATGCCCCCTCAGATTCACCCGCAGCCTCCAAGCGTCCCGCGCGCCGCGCCAGCCGCCTCGACGAGGACCTCTACGGCGAGGACTAAACGCCACCGCGCAGACAGAACAATCCCCCGGCGCGACGCCCAATTCATGCAAGCGTCGTACCGGGGGACTTCTGTAAGAACGTCTTAGTGCTTGCCCTCAGCAAACTCTTCGACGATCTTCGCGTTGAAGGCGGGCAGGTCGTCCGGCGTACGAGAGGACACAAGGCCCTCATCAACGTGGACTTCCTCGTCGACCCAGGTCGCACCCGCGTTGCGCAGGTCCGTCTTGAGCGACGGGAACGACGTCAGCGTACGGCCCTTGAGCACGTCCGCGTCGGTAAGAATCCAGCCGCCGTGGCAGATAACGCCCAGCGGGCGGCCTGCCTCGACGTGCTTCTTCACGATCTCCACGGCTGCCTCATCGAGACGCAGCGCATCCGCATTGCCGGTGCCGCCGGGCAGCACGATGCCATCAAACGCTCGCCACGGGCCTCAGCCGTCGTGGCGTCTACGTCGATGGAGGTACCCTTTTTGCCGCTAATCTGGCCCTTCTCCGGGGCAAGAATCTTCACGGTCGCTCCCGCCTCGCGCACGGCGTCCGCCGGCGAGGTGAGCTCGGAATCCTCAAAATCGTTCGTCGCGATAAAGGCAATTGTCTTTGTGGACAGATCCGTCATTGTCTAACTCCTTCATGACTATCGAATGCTTACGAGGATCCACCGTAACCGCCCTCTGCGAGCTCTGCAGAGCTCCTGCGTACAGCGCCGCATACACAAAACCCCGGTCCGCACGGACCGGGGACGCAACGCGAAAGACTTACTTCACGCGTGCTGGCCGCAAGTCACGCGGCAAGGCAAAAGTAATGGTCTCGGTGCTCGTGGTCACCTGCTCGACGTCGCTGTAGCCGCGCTCGTCGAGGAATTCGAGGACCTCGCGCACGAGCAGCTCCGGCACGGAGGCGCCACAGGTAACGCCCACGGTGGTCACGCCGTCGAGCCACTCCTCCTGGATCTCCTTGGCGAAGTCCACGAGGTGGGCATCCTTGGAGCCAGCTTCGAGCGCGACCTCAACGAGGCGCACGGAGTTCGAAGAGTTCTTGGAGCCCACCACGATCATAAGGTCGCACTTCGGCGCGATGGCCTTGACGGAACCTTGGCGGTTCTGCGTGGCGTAGCAAATATCGTCTGACGGCGGGTTCTCCAGGTGTGGGAAGCGCTCGCGCAGGGCGTTGACGATGACCATGGTCTCGTCGACAGACAGCGTGGTCTGGGACAGCCAAATAAGCTTTTCGTCCTGTAGCCAGTCCGGCAGAGCCGCGACACCGTCGAGGCCGTCGACGAGGTGAGTAACCTCCGGCGCCTCACCTGCGGTGCCCTCGACCTCTTCGTGCCCCTCGTGGCCGACGAGGAGGATGTGGTAACCGTCGCGGTGGAAGCGCTGGGCTTCCTTGTGCACCTTCGTCACAAGCGGGCATGTGGCATCGAGCGTGATCTGGTTGCGGTTCTTCGCCTCGGCGCGCACGGTGGGCGCAATGCCATGGGCGGAGAAAACAAGGTGGGCGCCCTCGGGGGCCTCGGAAGCCTCGTCGACGAAGATGACGCCGCGCTCGGCCAAAGACTCGACGACGTAACGGTTGTGAACAATCTGCTTGCGCACGTAAATGGGGGCGCCGTACTTCTCCAGCGCCTTTTCTACCGTCTCGACTGCGCGATCCACGCCAGCGCAGTAGCCGCGCGGCGCCGCCAGGAGAACATTCTTGCCAGCTTCACTCATAAAGCCCAGAGTACCGACGATCGGACAAAAACAATAGACTGGGTGAACACGCCTGTAATTTCTTCGTACATTAAGGTAGGTCACTCTATGGCGCATGCCGCGTCTTCGCCCGAGTCTCCATGGTCCGTCGCCATGGTCAACCACTCCGTCAAGGGGTGGATTGATAAGCTCGGCTACCTGTGGATCGAGGGCCAGCTTGCCCAGGTCAATTACAAGCCTCAGTGGGCCTTCGCGTTCCTCGTGCTCCGCGACGTCAACCAAGACAAGTCCATTGCCTTGCGCGTGCCCTCCCGCCAGTTCGGCGCCATGCAGCCGCGCCCCAAAGAGGGCGACCGCGTCATCATCCACGGCAAGCCCAACTTCTACGAGGGCCGCGGCGAGTTTTCCATCATGGTCGACGACATACGGCAGGTCGGCTTGGGCGACCTCCTGGCGCGCATCGAGATGCTCCGCCAGCAGCTCGCCAGTGAGGGACTCTTCGATCCCGGCCGCAAAAAACCACTGCCCTATCTGCCGCACAAGGTCGGTCTGATTACCTCGCGCGGCTCCCATGCGGAGCGCGACGTCCTCGCCGTGGCCCAGGGCCGCTGGCCGCACGTCCAGTTCCGCGTGGAAAACGCCGCGGTCCAGGGCACCGAGGCGGTCAGCTCCGTCATCCGCGCGCTGCAGATCCTCGACGCGGACCCGCAAGTCGACGTTATCATCATCGCCCGCGGCGGCGGCGCCGTCGAAGACCTGCTCCCCTTCTCTGAAGCGGCCCTCCAGCGCGCCGTCGTCGCGGCGCAGACGCCCGTAGTCTCCGCCATCGGCCACGAGCCGGACTCCCCCATCCTCGACAACGTTGCGGACGTGCGCGCAGCGACGCCTACCGATGCCGCCAAACGCGTCGTCCCTGACGCCGCCGAGGAGCACGCGCTCATCGCCGAAGCCCGCGCCCGCATGTCCGGCGCCCTGCGCGGCTGGGTTGAGCGCGAGCGCCGCAACCTCGCCGCCATCCGCTCGCGGCCCGTGCTCGCCGATCCCATGAAGCCCATCAACGACCGCCGCGACGAACTCGACCGCAACCTCGCCCTCATTCGCCGCGACATCCAGTACGTGCTCAGCACTGAGCAGAAGCAGGTCGCGGCCCTGCGCGCGCAGGTCTCCGCGCTCGGTCCCTCCGCCACGCTCGCCCGCGGCTACGCCGTAGTCCAGGTCGTTCCGCGCGACGGCTCGGGTCCCGAGGTGGTCACGTCCTACCAGCAGTCCCCGCCCGGCAGTCAGCTGCGCATCCGCGTCGGCGACGGCTCGATTACCGCCGCCGCGATGGCCGCTCAGCCGGCAGACTAAACTCCCCCACGAACGCATATTTAAGGAGCACCATGTCCGAGAACACCTTTGGCACCGGCCAGCCGGGCCAGGACGCCTTCCCGCCCGTCGAGCAGCTCAGCTACGAAGAGGCCCGCAACGAGCTCATCGAGACCGTCAAAATCCTCGAGCTCGGCCAGATGGGCCTCGACGAATCGCTCAAGTTCTGGGAGCGCGGCGAGGCGCTCGCCAAGGCCTGCGAGGCCCACCTCGACGGCGCCTCCCAGCGCGTGGAGGCCGCGCTCCACCGCGCCGACCAGGGCGATCAGACCGCAGAGGCGGCAGAGTAATGCAGATTTACGGCTACCCCGGCGACCGCGTCGATTTTGTGTCTAAATCCGGCTCGGCCGGCTCGATCCTCTTTGGTGACCCGCGCTCCCTCGTCGAGGAATTCTTCGGTACCCCGCACACGGACTCCGGCGACGAGGTCACGTACTTCAAGGGCTCCATCGCCGTGGCTTTCGCCGACGGCAAGGTCGAGTCGATTACTGTCACCCCGGGTACCACGCGCGAAAAGGTCGACGTCTACCTCGGCCGCGACAAGCTCAACGGTCTCACCGAGCTTGCCGATGCCCCCGGTGTCTCCGCGGTCTTCTCCCCCGAGCTCACCGCGGTCACGTTCCGCTAGCAGGCTTCGCCCGCTAGAGCGGTCCGCTGGCGCGTTCCGCTAGCGCGGAACGCGGATTAATTGGGGAGGGGTTGCGCCGCGACGAACGCGCGCACCAGCGCCTCATAGTCGTCATCGCTCGCCGATCCGGTGAGAATGACGCGCTCGTCGCCCAAGTCAAAGCCCCACAGCGGGCGGACGTCCGCGTCCTCAGACGCGAAGACCTGCACGTCGGTACCATCGACGGTGCGGGAGCTGCGGTCGGCGCGGTATGCGCCATCGTAATTTTTAAGGGCATCGTCAAGCGGCACGGCTGTCTGCGCAGCCTGGATGAAACCCTCCTCGGCGGTGACCCAGCCAACGATGGCGGCGGTCTCGCCCGCGACGCTCGAGCGGCGCGCGGAGTTGGGGGTCCAGCCTTCGGGCACCTGCGGCAGACGCAGGGCCGTTTCCGTCGTGCGCGACTCTAAGTCAAGGAAAGACTGCGCGTCCACGGGGTTTTCGCGCGCGTAATTTGTCTCTTCCGGGTTGACGGTGCACAGGCCCGTCGCGCCCACGACGACCAACATCATGATGACGACGACGCCGAGCGACAGGACCATGTCCTTGCCGCCTTCAAAGATTTTGGGTTTATCTTCAGCTGCCACGGCTACCTAGTATGGCATGCCGTCGGGGCATTGCCTAAAGCGTTCTCGCGCGGGCGAGCAGTCCTCATGAGCCGCGGCGACGCGCGCGGCAACGGCTTCGCCCACCGTCTCGCCCCGCGGCTTCTCGTGCTCAACAACGACGGCGCCCAGAGCGACGCTCACAGCGAGGACAGGGGCTAGGACTTTCGCAATCATCATGGTCCCTACTGTGCCGCGCCGAGCTAGCAGCAGGCTCGCGGGAGGCCCCGCGCCAGCGACCAATCCCCTGTGCGCTTCCTGTGGGCCTGTTGAACAGGCACTATCGCGGAACGGGTGTACACGTTCCCACATTCGGGGGCCCGATTCGGACGTAGATCTGGAAGAAAAGTGCAACAATATAAGGAGGTCCGTTTACTTCCGCATTTTTATTTCCAAGGAGCATCCTTTTCATGTCGGATAACACTTCGTACATGCCCGACCGCAACCTCGCTATGGAGCTGGTGCGCGTCACCGAGGCCGCCGCGCTGGCGTCGGGCCGCTGGGTCGGCCGCGGCATGAAGAACGAGGGCGACGGCGCCGCCGTGGACGCCATGCGCAAGCTCATCAACACCGTCGCCATGAACGGCATCGTCGTCATCGGTGAAGGCGAAAAGGACGAGGCTCCCATGCTCTTCAACGGCGAGGAAGTCGGCACCGGCGAGGGCATCGCCATGGACATCGCGGTCGACCCGGTCGACGGCACCCGCCTCATGGCCGAGGGCCGCCCTAACGCGATTTCCGTCATCGCTGCCGCCGAGCGCGGCACGATGTTCGACCCGTCCGCCGTGTTCTACATGAAGAAGATCGCCGTGGGCCCGGACGCCGTGGGCGTTATCGACATCAACGCCTCCGTCAAGGAGAACGTGGAGGCCGTCGCCAAGGCCAAGGGCATCCGCCCGTCCGAGGTCACCGTCGTGGTCCTCGACCGCCCGCGCCACAAGGAACTCATCCAGGAAATCCGCGACGCCGGCGCCAAGGTGCGCCTCATCATGGACGGCGACGTCGCCGGTGCCATCGCGACCTGCCAGGACACCAACTCCATCGACATGATGATGGGCACCGGCGGCACCCCGGAGGGCATCATCACCGCCTGCGCCATGAAGTGCATGGGCGGCGAAATCCAGGGCAAGCTCGCCCCGAAGGACGAGGCTGAGGCGGAGAAGGCACGCAAGGCCGGCCACGATCTCGACCGCGTCCTCGGCACCAACGACCTGGTCTCCTCCGATAACTGCTACTTCGCAGCCACCGGCGTCACCAACGGCGACATGCTCCGCGGTGTGTCCTACCGTGCCAACGGCGCCACCACGCGCTCCCTGGTCATGCGCTCGAAGTCCGGCACCATCCGTTACATCGACTCCCAGCACAAGCTGGCCAAGCTGCAGGAATACTCGGTGGTCGATTACTCCGACCCGAAGACCAAGTAGTTTTCCCTCGCCGCGCTTGCGGCCCCACGTGGGCACCGGCGGCGCGGCTTTTCCTCATTAGTAAGGCTCGTCACACACCGCTGTGCCCCGCACCGTGATGTGTTTGTGCATACTGGTTGCTAGCAAGTGTGACTTGTCCGCGGGCGCTGAAGAGCCTGCACTCCGAATCACGTTGAAGACAAAAAGGTGGAACATTCATGACTGAGTACCGCATCGAACACGACACCATGGGCGAAGTAAAGGTCCCGGTTGACGCGCTGTGGCGCGCCCAGACCCAGCGCGCAGTGGATAACTTCCCCATCTCCGGCCGCGGCCTCGAGGCTGCCCAGATCCGCGCCCTCGGCCTGCTCAAGGCTGCGTGCGCACAGGTCAACAAGGACACCGGCAAGCTCGACGCCGAGAAGGCCGACGCGATTATCGCCGCCGCCAAGGAAATTGGTGAGAACAAGCACGACGATGCTTTCCCCATCGACGTCTTCCAGACCGGTTCCGGCACCTCGTCCAACATGAACACCAACGAGGTCATCGCGTCTATCGCTCACAACAACGGCGTCGAGATTCACCCGAACGACCACGTCAACATGGGCCAGTCCTCCAACGACACGTTCCCGACCGCCACCCACGTCGCAGCGACTGAGGCCGCCGTCAACGACCTCATCCCGGGCCTCAAGGTCCTCCACGAGTCGCTGCTCGCCAAGGCCAAGGAATTCGCTGACGTCGTGAAGTCCGGCCGCACGCACATGATGGACGCCACCCCGGTCACCCTCGGCCAGGAATTCGGCGGCTACGCTCGCCAGATCGAGCTCGGCATCGAGCGCGTCGAGGCCGTCCTCCCCCGCCTGGGCGAGCTCGCCATCGGCGGCACCG
Organism: Corynebacterium sp. CMW7794; assembly: GCF_001563605.1. Classification (NCBI taxonomy): domain Bacteria; kingdom Bacillati; phylum Actinomycetota; class Actinomycetes; order Mycobacteriales; family Corynebacteriaceae; genus Corynebacterium; species Corynebacterium sp. CMW7794. The sequence goes on along the minus strand of NZ_KQ961711.1, from coordinate 33,656 downwards.
CCACCGGTACTGGCCTCAACACCGCCGCTGACTTCGGTGCCAAAGTCACCGAGGAGCTGAAGAAACTCACCGGCATCGAGCAGCTCAAGGAGGCCGAGAACCACTTCGAAGCTCAAGCTGCCCGCGACGGACTCGTCGAGTTCTCCGGCGCCATGCGCACCGTGGCCGTCTCCCTCAACAAGATCGCCAACGACATCCGCCTCATGGGTTCCGGCCCGCTCACCGGCCTCGCCGAGATCCACCTCAAGGATCTGCAGCCAGGTTCCTCCATCATGCCGGGCAAGGTCAACCCGGTCCTGGTCGAGTCCGCTACCCAGGTCGCCGCTCAGGTCATCGGCAACGACGCTGCCGTCGCCTTCGGTGGCGCCTCCGGCCAGTTCGAGCTCAACGTCTACATCCCGATGATGGCGCGCAACGTCCTCGAGTCTGCCCGCCTGCTCGCCAACATCTCCCGCGTCTTCGCTGAGAAGTGCGTCGACGGCATCACCGCCAACGAACCGCGCATGAAGAAGTTTGCCGAGTCCTCCACGTCGATTGTCACGCCGCTCAACGGCAACATCGGCTATGAGAACGCTGCCAAGGCTGCCAAGCATGCCCTCCACGAGCACATCACCGTGCGCGAGGCCGTCATCGACCTCGGCTTCGTCGACGGCGAGAACCTCACTGAGGAGCAGCTCGACGAGAAGCTGAACGTTCTCACCATGACCAACCGCGACCGCGACAACTTCTAAGCCGCCTTCGCCCCACGCCCCAGCAGGTTTCTTTCCTGCTGGGGCTTTTGCCATGCCAGCTTCGCCGGCCCCCGACGGCGGCGGCGGAGTACTTTTTCGCCGCCAAAGCGCCTTCCCCGCGCGGATTCTCAGCGCTTCGTCGGCCCAAAAATCATCCCAGCACCGTCTGCCCTATGAGCCAGGTCTCTCTCAAACCCGTCAGTTCGCGAAAATCACCCACTGTGCACTTGGTGCAAGTTTGCACCGCGTGTAAAGTTGCACTCTGTGCAAGAAGAACTAACGTTACGCGAACAAAAACGGCTCGCCACCCGCGATGCCATTGAGGACGCCGCCACCAAGCTGGTGGACGAGCGCGGCTTCAACGACGTCACGGTGGAAGAGATTTGCGAAGCAGCGGGGATTTCTCGGCGCACATTTTTCAATTATTTCGATTCCAAGGACTCCGCCGTGCTCGGCGGGCCCAGCAAGGAATTCACGGAAGACGTTCGACAGCGTTTCCTCACCGAGCCCACGGACAACGTCCTCACCCTCGCGCTCCACGTCGTCGACGCACACATGGTCGGCCATCATCACGGAACCGTCGTCGCGGAGCGCCGTCAGCGCATCGCAACGCAACCCGAGGCCGCCATGGCGTCCATGATGCGCAAGCGTGAGAAGGCCCACGAAATTAAGCAGCTCATCGAGCAACGTCTCACCGCCGAGCCGGAGCTCCAGCGCCTGCCGGACTCCTCCCCGGCGACGGAAGCCATGATCATCGCGTCTTTCCTTCGCGAGGCCCTGTGGCTCGCTCTTGCCGGACCGGATATCGATTGCACTGAGCCCCTCGCAGACCGCCTCCACGGCGCGCTGCATCTCTTTACTGAATACGCGAAAGGAATCCAATGGTAGCTACTACCGAACCGGTTGCCCCGGCTGAAGGCGAGGCCCGGGCTAATAACCTCGGCCTGATTTTCTCTGCCCTGGTCCTCACCATGTTGATGAGCTCCCTGGGCCAGATGATCTTCTCCACCGCGCTGCCCACCATCGTGGGCGAGCTCGGCGGCGTCGACCACATGAGCTGGGTCATCTCGGCCTTCCTCGTCACCATGACCATCGCCATGCCGATCTCCGGCAAGCTGGGCGACATGATGGGCCGCAAGTGGCTCTACATCGGCGGCATCGCCGTGTTCGTCATCGGCTCCGCGATGGGCGGCTTCGCCCATGCCATGGGCCTGCTCATCGCCGGCCGCGCCGTGCAGGGCTTCGGCGCCGGCTTCATGATGATCTCCTCCCAGTCGATTATCGCCGAGGTCACCTCCTCCCGTGAGCGCGGCAAGTTCATGGGCATCATGGGCGGCGTCTTCGGCCTGTCCTCCGTCCTCGGCCCGGTCCTCGGTGGCTGGTTCACGGACGGCCCGGGCTGGCGCTGGGGCCTGTGGATGAACATCCCGCTGGGTATCCTCGCCATGATCGTCTGTACTCTCGTCCTCCACCTGCGCGTGGGCGATACCTCCATGAAACGCTTCGACTGGCTCGGCGCCACCTTCATCGCGCTTACGACCGCCTCGCTCATCCTCATGACCACGTGGGGCGGCACCGAATACGAGTGGTCGGATCCGATCATCCTCGGCCTGGCCGCCGTGGTTATCGTGGGTGCCATCATCACCGTTCTCGTCGAGACGAAGGCCAAGGAACCGCTTATCCCGGTGCACCTGTTCAAGAACCGCAACATGGTGCTCACCACCCTTGCCGGCACCGTGCTGGGTCTGGCAATGTTCGGCGTCCTCGGCTACATGCCGACCTACCTCCAGATGGTCCACACGCTCACCCCGACCAAGGCTGGTCTCATGATGATCCCGATGATGGTCGGCCTCATCGTGACCTCCACCGTCGTCGGCTTCATCATCGCCCGCACCGGCCACTACAAGGTCTATCCCATCATCGGCCTCGTGATTACCGCGGGTGCCCTGTACTGGATGTCCCGCCTCTCCGTCGAGACGACCCTTGTCACGCTCGGCTTCGAGTTCCTCGTCTTCGGCATCGGCCTCGGCTTCGTCCAGCAGGTCCTCGTCCTCATCGTGCAGAACTCTTTCCCCATCGCACTGGTCGGCACCGCTACCGCGGCAAACAACTTCTTCCGCCAGATCGGCTCCGCCGTGGGTGCGTCCCTCGTGGGTTCGCTGTTCATTCACAACATGAAGAACGAGCTTGCCGCCAACATGCCGGCCGCCATCAAGGAGATGGGCCCCGCCGGCGCCGAGTACGCCAAGCAATTCGCTGAGCAGGGCTCTGGCTCCTCGCACCTCACCCCGGGTCTCGTGGCGCAGATGCCGGAGACCATCCAGCACGTCATCCTCTCCGCCTACAACGATGGCCTCACCCCGGTTATCCTGCTTATGGTTCCGATGGCCATCCTGGCGCTCGTCCTCGTCCTCCCCCTGCGCGAGGAGCACCTCAAGGAAACCATCTCTTAAATCTCTGCGCTATCCTTTCGCACGAAGGCCGCCTGCAGCACTGCTGCAGGCGGCCTTTTGCTTGCTTTCCGATACCCCCTTAAGAGGCCGGCTTCTCCCCCGGCTTGGGCAGGAGCAGCTCATAGACTGCTGTGTCACGCCACTGGCCCGCGAGCTCGCCGTAGGTCATCTTCGCCAAGTGGGAGTACGTGCCCACCTTTTGGAAACCGCGCGAAATGTGCAGGCCTGCGGAGCCTTCGTTCTCCGGGAAGATCCACGCGTGGATGGCCCACTTGTGGAGCTGCTGACAGACCTCGATGAGCTTGTCGAGCAGCGCGCCAGCGATGCCGCGGCCGCGGGCGTCCGGGTGAATGTAGATGGAGTCTTCGACCACGCCGTGGAAGACGCTGCGCGAGGAGATAGGAGCGGCAGAGACCCAACCGAGGATCTTCGAGTCATCATCCGCTTCCACCGCAACGAACACGCTCGCCGCGATCTTGGAACGCTGGAACTGTTCCAGCGTGAGAGCCTTGGTCTCGTACGTCGCGTGACCCGTCTCGAGTCCATGCTCGTAGATGGCCCGCATCTGCGGATAGTCCTCGATACGGAACGGGCGCAGCACGAAATCCTTGCTACGTGTGGTGTCGTTTTCTGTCATGGCAATCCATTATTCCGCAGACTTCCGCGCCATGCACAGTTACGTTCACCCTCGGTTTTAGGAGGATGCCCTAAACAGCGTGTGGTACTGGGGCGTATTGATGGCGTTGAAGAAGATATCGGCGATGGCCACGAAGCCAAGCGCCACCGCGAATCCAATCGCGACGTCGAAGGGCACGTTCTGCGAGGACGCGTCCTTGCCCTTGGAGGACTGCGGTACTTCGATCCCGGCGTTGCTCGAGGTATTCGGCTGGGCGGCGTTCGCAACGGGGGTGGCGAGCAGTGCGGCGGCGACAGGTACGGCGATGAGCTTCTTCAAACGCATGTGCAAGAACTCCCTTGGGTCAACGAGCGCACGGCCTGGCAGCAGTGCGCGGCTAGGATTTCCACCCTAGCCGCTCCACCGCCCACACGAGAAGTCAGAACCGTTGCTTAGCGGCCGTCCTCGAGCAAGTCGGTCACGAGCTCGGCGATGGCCGAGCGCTCCGAGCGCTGCAGGGTGACGTGGGCAAAAAGCTCATGGCCCTTGAGCTTTTCGATGACTGCCTGGACGCCGTCGTGGCGGCCCACGCGCAGGTTATCGCGCTGCGCGACGTCGTGCGTGAGCACGACGCGGGAACCGCGGCCAAGGCGGGAGAGCACGGTGAGCAGCACGTTACGCTCCAGCGATTGGGCCTCGTCGACGATGACGAAGCTGTCGTGGAGGCTGCGACCACGAATGTGCGTGAGCGGCAGGACCTCGAGGAGCTCACGGTCCTGGACTTCCTCGATGACGTTGTCGGAGACCAAACCCTCGAGAGTGTCGTAAACGGCCTGGCTCCACGGGTTCATCTTCTCGCTTTCGGTGCCCGGCAGGTAGCCGAGCGACTGGCCGCCGACCGCATACATTGGGCGGAAGACGACGATGCGACGATGCTCATTGCGTTCCAGGACCGCTTCGAGGCCGGCGCACAGCGCAAGCGCAGACTTGCCGGTGCCTGCACGACCGCCTAGCGAGACGATACCGACGTTGGGATCCGCAAGAATGTCGAGCGCCACGCGCTGTTCCGCGCTGCGTCCCTGCAGGCCGAAGGCACCGACGTCGCCGCGCACGAGCTGCACCGCACCGTCCGCAGTCACGCGGCCGAGCGCGGATTGCCCCGCCGCGTTGAGCCGCACGCCGCAATGCACGGGCAGGTCCGCCACCGGCGTGCCGTCGTCCGTGTCCACGTCATCGAGAAGAATCGAGCCTTCGGCAAAGAGAGCATCGATATCCTCCGGCGCCACCTGCGCCGTCGCCATACCGGTGTAGCCGGTGAGCACGACGTCCTGGGCGTGGTACTCATCGGCGTCGAGTCCCACGGCGCCCGCTTTGACACGCAGCGGCACGTCCTTAGTCACCAGTGTCGTGTCCTTGCCTTCGTGCGCGAGGTTGAGCGCGCACGCAAGGATCCGATGGTCGCCCTCCGTGCCACGGAACGCTGCCGGCAGCAGGGACTGATCCTGATGATTAAGTTCGACGCGCACGGTGCCGCCGTCAGTATTGACAGGCACCGGCTCGTCGAGGCGTTCGTAGGTCTGGCGCAGGTCTTCGAGCATGCGCAGGGCCTGGCGTGCGAACCATCCCAGCTCGGGGTGGTGGCGCTTGCCTTCCAGCTCGGAAATGACGACGACTGGCAGCACGACGTCGTGCTCGGCGAACTTCCGCAGTGCCCAGGGATCGGACAACAAAACGGAGGTGTCGACGACATAGGTCTTGGTGCGCTGCGTGGTGGCAAAGGCAGACTCGACGCCGCTGGCGTCACTATCTTCGGTGCTCAAGGTGGCTGTTGTAGCGATATCGCTATGGAACATGACTTTATGGGCTTTCCTAGGTTGTGGTCACGCTCGCCGCAGGTGACCCACGGCGTCGCTTCGCGTGGTGCTCGCCGGCCCGATAACCGCGTCACCGAACCGGTTGTCCCCCACCGTAAGCAAGCAAGGTTACAAATTACAGCGTTGTAAGTGAACAGCGCGTGACCTTTCACCCGCCCGTGCGCATCCGCGCACATCTATCTCACGCGCCCCAACCGCCACCGAAGCACACCCCCAAGACGCCACAAGCGCCGACTCATTCGAGTCGGCGCCGGTGTGCATATCAGCGGTCGTCGCGACCGTGCACGGCTACTTCTTCTGAATATCGGCCGCGAACTCGCCACTTTCGCCCTTAACCCACTTCACGGTGGCGTTGGTGAACTCCTGGACCCAGCCTTCGCCGTCAGAGACGGCCTGCTCCGGAGACTCCGGCAGACCCAGGGACTCCAGGCCGCCCTCGGACTCGAAGGTCTCGGCAATCTTGCCGATAACCGGGACGGACTCGCCAGACTCGTTGTTAAAGGCCAACAGCTTATCCTTGGCGAAGGTGGCGACAGAGCCAGCATCAGAGTTGGTGATGTTCTGGATGTCGTCCATGGACATGCCCCACTCGGAAGCCTTGCTCTCCAGCGCGGAGGCGAAGGCGGCCGGGATCTCGAACTCGCCGGCGGCGGTGTTGATGGTGGTCTTCTCCCCATCGGCAGCGCCCTCAGAGCCAGCGCCCTCAGACTCGGAGCCCTCAGCACCGCTCGGCTCGGCGCCCTCGGAGGCGCCAGCGGACTCGGAATCCTTCATAGAATCCTTGGCGTTATCAACCGCGGAGCCAGCCGCGGCAGTAGCCTCGTTAGCGGCAGAGCCTGCGGTATCCTTTGCGGTATTCGCGGCATCCTCAGCGTCCGAGCCACAGGCGACCAGGCCGATAGCGAGGGAAGCAGTAGCGATACCAGCAGCAACGCGACGAGCGATAGTGTTCATGAAGAAATGACCTTTCATTAGGAATCTTTATGTTTGGACCCGTTTCTATAAGCAACGGCGTCTGCCATCGACCCTAATCGCACGTTCAGCAAATCCTCAAGATACTCTCAACCAAATGTGCCCCCGCTGACGGAGTTTTACCGCCGTTTGCCCCGCTGAGAGCCTTTCTTTCGTTTTGATAACGTTTGCTTGGATACCGATTTCTTGCCTTTAACGGCACCTGTCCGGCGCGCTTGCTTCGCCAAAGATTTTGCGCGCGCAGACTTTTTCTTCGTGTCCGTGCGCGACGAGTTCGGCGTACGCCCACGGGCGATTCCAACGAAGTCCTGAATGACTTCGCCGTCGTCCTCCTTGCGCCACACAAGGGCGATGAAGGTGCGGGGCGAGGGGGCGGAGGGGGCATCGGCAAGCGCGAGGGGCACGACCTGACGCTTGGAGAGCACCTTGAGCAGCGGGCGCGGGGCGACGACAATGCCGACGTTGGCCGCGACGATCTGAAGCGCGTCGCGCACAGCCTGCACGTCCACGACGCCAGTGTCCGGAATCCGGTAGTTGACAATCTCATCCGCGACATCCGCGGGGTTGACCGTCTCCCCCATCTCCGCGAGGATATGGTCCTTCGGCACCGCGATGCCTGGGGCCTCGTCATAGAGGCGCACCATGTGGAACGTGTCATCGATGCGGGGATCCCCAGCTTCCGGCACGCGCGCGAGTGCGAGGTCCGCGGAGCCGGCGAGGACGTCCGCGAGGGCGTCATCGGCATCCGCCGTGGCGAGCTCATGCGAGGTGTACTCACGGTAGCGGGTGAACCATTTCCCTGGCTCCGTGCCGGTGGCAAAACTAAGACGCAGCATGTTCCCCAGCTTACGGGGTGCTACGGTGGGAGCCATGACTCAACCAACCAGCCAGCCGTCGGGAACTGCCATGCGCCCGCAGACCGCGGCGAAGAAGCTCGGTATTTACCTTCCGGCCACCCCGGAAGAATTCCAGAACGGCGCCGTCACGCATGCGCAACTGCGCGAGCTCCAGGACAACCCGCCCCAGTGGCTTGTCACGCTACGCCAGGAGGGCCCGCACCCGCGTCCTGTCGTGGCGCAGAAGCTGGGCATTTCCGTCAACGCCATGAAGAAGAACGACATGGACCACCCGCTCACCACGGCCGAGATCAAGGCCCTGCTCGATGAGGCACCTGAGTGGCTCACCGCCGCGCGCAAGCAGCATGCTGAGCAGCGCGCCGGTGCTGCCGATGCCCCCGCTGCCGAGCGGCCTGCTCCCGGCACCGCCGTGGGTCCGTCGGTTGCGCACCGCGCCACAGAAACCGACGAAGACTAGTCCCGTTTCCCATCGCCGTTGCCTGCGGGCGCGGCGATTTTTCGTGTCTCCTTCACGAAGGCACTGTCCCGTTGGCAATAAGCGCAGGTCGCGCCATGACGCGGATTTTTCGCGACCAGCGCTTATTGCTGTTGGGACATGGCTTTCGTGCTTAGAGGCGCTCGGCGTACTGCCACAGGGCTGCGTTGAGAGCGGCGGCGTCGAGCTCGACGGCGGGCGCGGGGGTCGTCTGGCCGTCGTGGACCCACGCGACGACGGGCGTCAAACCGTGGAGGGCGCTCGCGACGAGAGCCGGAGATTTCTTTAATTCGGCGAGCGGGATGGCACGTCGGCGAGGCGCGGGCAGGAGTCCGGCCTCAACGACGGCGGTGACTGTGGTCGAGGCGAGGGTCTGAGATTCGGGAGCCTGGATCCAGTCACGGCCGTCAAAGACGAGGAGCGCGGCGTTGGCGGCCTCGAGCGCGTGACCGTTTGCGCGGAGCAGGGCGTCGTCGGCGCCATGTTCGCGGGCCTGCGCGCGCAACTCGCCGAGCATTGGCAAGTCAGGCCCCTTGACGCGCGGCGCGGTGCGTGGGTCCTCGCTCCCCGGGATCCACAGCGTGGTCGTGCGGCGCAGCGGCGGCGCGGGGCGGACGTCGACGCCAGCGTCGGTGATGCGGGGGAACCACTCGCCGGTGCACGGCACCGCGTCGAGGGACGGATAGCCAGCGCCGAAGCGGGCGCGATGCAGGTCGGGGCGGATGGCGCGGCCGTCGCGGACGAGGAAAGAATCGACGCGCATTAGAGCTCCACTCCCAGGGCGCGCAGCGGCCGCGTCTTCACGAGGGTTTCCTCCCACTCAGCCTGGGGGTCGCTCACGTGGAGCACGGCGCCGCCCATGCCGTAATACGCAGCCGGTGCGCCCGCGGCGCGAGCGTCGAGGCCGGGGATGACGAGGCCGCGGATGGTCATCGAGAAGTCCGCCGCGCCGTTCAGGCCGAGGTAGCCGTAGGCGCCGGAGTACACGCCGCGCCACGTGTCCTCAAGCGCGGCGATGATCTCCATCGTGCGCAGCTTGGGCGCGCCCGTCATGGAGCCGCCGGGGAACGCGACGCGGAGGACATCGACTGCGGTAGCGGCAGGTCGCGTGGCGGCCGCGGCGCGCAGGTGGCCTTCGATGACGCAGAGCAGCTGGTGGACCGTGGCGTAGCTTTCCACGATAAACGGCGCGGGCACGGCAACGCGTTCGCAGACGCGCGAGAGATCGTGGCGGACCATGTCGACGACCATGAGCAGCTCGGAGCGTTCCTTCGCGCCGGCGAGTTCGGACTTGAGTCGGGCGTCTTCGGCAGGATCATCGGAGCGGGGTCGCGTGCCCTTGATGGGCTTCGAGGTCACGCGGCCATTCGCGTCGACGGCGAGGAAAAGCTCGGGGCTCGTGGACAGCAGCGCGTTGCCTGCGAAGTCGATAAAGCCGCCGCGCGGCGTCGGGTTATCCGCGCGCAGGTTGAGATACGCACCGAGCGGCTCGGGGGCCGTCGGGAGTTCAAGGCGGTTGGTGAGGCAGACCTCGTAGGACTCGCCGCGCGCCATGGCCGCCTGGGCGCGGTCGATGAGCGCGAGGTAGTCGGCCTCGTCGTGGACGAGCCGCGCGGTGACCGGATGTCGCATGGCGGCGGGCGCGTCCGCGGTCGCCACGTCCCAGTCAGTGTCGCCACGCAGGCTCACACAATGGGTCACGCCGCGGGCATGGTCGATGACGACGGCGCGGTCAGTGAAGACGAACTCGGCGTCCGGGCCGGGCGCGTGGGGCAGGCGGCCGCGGAGAGCAGGCAGGACCTGCTCTCCCACCTCGTAGCCGAAGTAGCCCACCCAGCCGAGCGCGAAACCGCAGCCGGGTATCGGCGGGCCCACGCGGTCAGGCAGGCGGTGGGCAGCGAGTTCGGCGGAAAGCTCGGCGAAGACGTCGTCGCGGGTGACGTCGAAGGACAGATGCCGGGCGCGCGGGCCGGAGTCGTCGCCGAGGATGCTGAATTCGCCCTCGGCGAGCCAGAAGCGGTTGCCGGTGAGCTGCGCCGCGACGGCCGCCGGGTCGATGGCGTGATCGAGGGTGCGCACGGCGAAAAACTCGGACGCGTAGTGCGCGCGGGCGAGCTCCAGGAAATTCGCGATGAGCGCCTCGCCAGCTTCTGCGCAGACGGACTCGGGGTGGAATTGGACGGCCCAGCGGGGGCGTTCGGTAGCTGCTATGCCCATCACCATGCCGTCTTCGACAGCCGTAGCGTCGGTGAGCGTTGCCGTCACAGTAAAGCGCTCCGGAACCTCAGTGGCCGCGAGCGAGTGGTAGCGCACGACGGGCAGCGGATTAGGCAGACCGCGGAAGAGACCCGTGCCGTCGTGGGCGACGAGGGCTTCCTCGCCGTGGGCAGGGCGCGGAGCTGGTCCGACCGTGCCGCCGGCGAGGTGCACCATGGCTTGCAGGCCCAGGCATACGCCGAGGATCGGGCCATCGAACTCGCGCAGGACATCGGCGGTGATGCCCAGGTCCGCCGGGTTGGCTGGGGTACCGGGACCGGGTGAGATGAGGACGGCATCGGCAGCCGCAAGATCGACCGAAGCCCACGGGGTGTCATTGGGCACCACCGTGGGCTCGGTGTTGGTGACTCGTCGCACGTACTCCACCAGGTTGAAGGTGAAGGAGTCGTGGTTGTCGACGATAAGCAGGCGCATGGCCCGCTATTGTAGACCGCTTAGACCAGCTTCCAGTCCTCGAGGCCCTCGTAGAGCGGGAAGTCCTTGGCGACCTTCTCCACGCGGGCGCGCAGAGCAGCGACGTCGGCCTTCTGGCCGGCGGCCAGGGCGGTACCGATGATGTCCGCGACCTCGGTGAAGGCGGCGGAATCCAAGCCGCGGGTAGCCAGGGCCGGGGTGCCGATGCGCAGGCCAGAGGTGACCATCGGCGGACGCGGGTCGTTCGGGACGGCGTTGCGGTTGACGGTGATGCCGACCTCGTGGAGGAGGTCCTCGGCCTGCTGGCCGTCGAGCTCCGAGTTGCGCAGATCCGCAAGCACGAGGTGGACGTCGGTTCCGCCCGTGAGGACGTCGACGCCAGCGGCCTTGGTGTCCTCGGCGGTGAGGCGCTCGGCGAGAAGCTTCGCTCCCTCGAGGGTGCGGGCTTGGCGGTCCTTAAAGTCCTCAGACGCAGCGATCTTCAGCGCGATGGCCTTGGCAGCGATGACGTGCATGAGCGGGCCGCCCTGCTGGCCCGGGAAAACGTTGGAGTTGATCTTCTTGCCAAGCTCTTCCTTGGCAAGAATCATGCCGGAGCGCGGGCCGCCCAGGGTCTTGTGAACGGTGGTGGACACGACGTCAGCGTAGGGAACCGGGGACGGGTGCAGGCCAGCGGCAACGAGGCCGGCAAAGTGGGCCATGTCGACCCACAGCTTGGCGCCGACCTCGTCCGCGATCTCACGGAACGCGGCGAAGTCGAGGGTGCGCGGGTAGGCGGACCAGCCGGCGATGATGACCTTGGGCTTCTCAGCCAGGGCCTGTTCGCGGACCTTGTCCATGTCGATGCGCATGGTCTCAGCGTCGACCTCGTACGCGGCGACATCGTAAAGCTTGCCGGAGAAGTTGAGCTTCATGCCGTGGGTGAGGTGACCGCCGTGGGCCAGGGACAGGCCCATGATCTTGTCACCCGGCTCGGCCAAGGCGGAGAGCACTGCTGCGTTGGCCTGCGCACCGGAGTGCGGCTGGACGTTGGCGAACTCGGCGCCGAAGAGCTCCTTGGCGCGGGCAATGGCCAGGTCCTCGATGATGTCGACGTTCTCGCAGCCACCGTAGTAGCGGCGGCCCGGGTAGCCCTCCGCGTACTTGTTGGTGAGCACGGAGCCTTGTGCCTGCAGCACGGCGCGCGGCACGAAGTTCTCCGAGGCAATCATTTCAAGGGTGTCGCGCTGACGGGAGATTTCGCCGCCGATGGCCTGGAAGACCTCCGGGTCGAGCTCGCGCATCTCCTGGTAACGCACATCATTATTAGCAGTCATTAACGTCCCTTACGTATCGTGTCTGAAAGTCCTGCAGGGCGGCGCGGGGGCTTGACCCGGGCACGCTGCCTATCATCATAGAGCAGCTCACAGCCGGGAAACACCCGAACCTCGCGGAAATCGTTTGAGCCCAACCCGGGGTCATTCGCCGCTCCACGCCGGACAGGTGCGACAATGGACGCCATGGCGCGCTTTACCGATCCCAGCCCGTACCTCGACTTCGACCGCGAAGCGTGGCGGGCACTGCGCAACTCCATGCCGCAAGTGCTCACGGCCACCGAGGTCGAGGAGCTCTCCGGCATCGGCGAAAACATTGACCTTCACGAAGTCGCAGACATCTACCTGCCGCTCTCCCGCCTTATCCACATGCAGGTCTCCGCCCGCCAGAAGCTCACGACGGCCACGGACCACTTCCTGGGCAACCCACCTAATCACGTCCCGTTCGTCATCGCCGTCGCCGGCTCCGTGGCTGTGGGCAAGTCCACCACGGCGCGTCTACTGCAGGTACTGCTGCAGCGTTGGGAGTCCCACCCCAAAGTCGACCTCGTCACCACGGATGGATTCCTCTACCCCACTGCCACGCTGAAGGAACGCGGGCTCATGAGCCGCAAGGGCTTCCCCGAGTCCTATGACCGCCGCGCGCTCATGCGTTTTGTCACCGAGGTAAAGTCCGGCCGCCCGAAGGTCGAAGCCCCCGTCTACTCCCACATCAATTACGACATCGTGCCGGGTGAGAAGCAGATCATCGCGCAGCCCGACATCCTCATCCTGGAGGGCCTCAACGTCCTTCAGACTGGCCCCACGCTCATGGTCTCTGACCTCGTGGATTTCTCCGTCTACGTCGACGCCCGCACCTCGATTGTCGAGAAGTGGTACATCGAGCGCTTCCTCAAGCTGCGCCAGACCGCCTTCCGCCAGCCCGGCGCGCACTTCTCCCACTATGCCGACTTGGATGACACACGCGCGTATACGCAGGCGCGTGAAATCTGGCAGTCCATCAACCTGCCCAACTTGGTGGAGAATATTTTGCCCACGCGCGTGCGCGCCTCACTGGTGCTGCGCAAGGGCGAGAATCACCACGTCGAGCGCGTACGCATGCGCAAACTTTAAGCGCCGTGCGCGCGAGCCCACTCCACGATGGGCGCCAGCTCTGCAAAGTCCACGCGATCGACGTCTTGGTCGTAGGCGTCGATCATCGCATGCTCATTGTCCGACTTGCGCGGCTTGAGCTTGAGCGCGGAGATAACGCCCATCATCACCGTGCGGTGCGCGGCGGACAGCTCCGAGTAGTTCATGCGCCCAGGCAGGTAAAAACGCGCAACGTCTGGGACCATGCCGGCGAGCTGGTCCTTCTCGCGCGCGGCTTCGAGCAGCGTCATGCCCACGGCCACCGCGGCGACGGGACGCGTGCCAAAGTCGTGGTCCTTGATAAAGGACGCGGCCGGGATGCTAGGTCCGTGGACGTAAGAAGCCACGATCACGGGTCCGTCGGACGGGGCAAGCGAGGCGTCGGCGAAGTCCACCACGGAGGCATCGAGAAGCCGCCCCAGCTCCATCGCATACTCGCGGGTCGCGCCGTAGACGCTGGTGTAAAAGACCGTCGTCACTTGCCAAACCGCCGGGAACGATGGGAATAGTCGCGCAGCGCGCGCAGGAAGTCGATCTTGCGGAACGCCGGCCAGTACGTATCCGTGAACCAGATTTCTGAATACGCGGACTGCCACAGGAGGAAGCCGGACAGGCGTTGTTCGCCAGAGGTACGGATCACGAGGTCCGGGTCCGGCAGCCCCTTCGTGTACAGGTGCGACGTGATGGACTCCGCAGTAATGCGCGAGGCCATCTCCGTCGCGGAGGTGCCAGCGGCAGCCTCGGCGCGGATGAGGTTCTGGACGGCGTCCACGATCTCCTGGCGTCCGCCGTAGCCCACGGCGACGTTGACGATGATGCCCTGGTTGTCCTTCGTCGGCCCCGCCGCCGCCTGCATACGCGAGGACACCACCTCGGGCAGCAGATCGAGGTGGCCGACGAGGCGGACCTGGCAGTCTAGCTCCATGCTGGAGAGGTGTTCGATGACATCGGAAATAATGTCGAAGAGCAGGTCTACTTCCTCCGCAGAGCGCTTGAGGTTCTCCGTGGAGAGCAGATAAATGGTGACGACCTCGACCTCGGTGTCGGCGCACCAGCCGATCATCTCGCCGATCTTCGCAGCACCCACGCGGTGGCCGTGGCTCACATCGTCGAAGCCAGCCTCGCGCGCCCAGCGACGGTTGCCGTCCGCCATAATCGCCACGTGCTTGGGCTGCGGAACGCCCTTGAGATCACGCAGAAGCCGGGCCTCGTACAACGGGTAGAGGACCTTCGGCAGCGCGGGCAGTCGTGGCTCAAATTTCACGGTGTCTAGTCTAGCGCCCCGCACGCCGCGCGCGAACCGCCGAGGCCAGTTCTGCCAGCAAATCCACAGTGACGTCGAAGTCCATGCACTTATCCGTGATCGACTGGCCGTAGGTGAGCTCGCTCGGGTCATCGCCCAGCTTCTGCGCGCCGTCCACGAGGAAGGACTCGAGCATAATGCCCGCGATGTGCTCGTTGCCGGCCGCGACCTGCGCCGCGATGTCGCGCGCGACCTCAGCCTGGCGCACGTGATCCTTGCCGGAGTTCGCGTGCGAGGCATCAATCATCAGCCGCGCATCCTCCCCCAGCGTCTCCACCGCGGCGCTTACCGATGCCGCCTCAAAGTTCGGTCCGCTCGTCCCGCCGCGCAGGATGATGTGGCAGTGGCGGTTGCCGTCCGTCTCCACGACGGACGGGGCGCCGTCATCCGAGGTGCCGAAGAAGAAGTGCGGCTTGCTGGCGGCGCCCACCGCGTCGATGGCGACCTGGACGTTGCCGTCTGTGCCGTTCTTGAAGCCAATGGGCATGGACATGCCGGAGGCGAGCTGGCGGTGAACTTGGGACTCCGTCGTACGCGCGCCGATGGCGCCCCAGGCGACGGCGTCCGCGTAGTACTGCGGGGAGTTCGGCTCCAGGAACTCGCATGCGGCGGGCAGCCCCAGGTTGACAACGTCGGTGAGGATCTTGCGGGCCAGGCGCAGGCCACCCGGAATGTCGAAGCTCTGGTCTAGGTGCGGGTCGTTGATCAGGCCCTTCCAGCCCACCGTCGTGCGCGGTTTTTCGAAGTACACGCGCATGACCACCTTGAGGTCGTCCGACAGCGCGCGGGCGAGCGGCGCCAGACGGTTGGCGTAGTCCATCGCCGCTACCGGGTCATGGATAGAGCAGGGACCAACGACCACGACGAGGCGGTCATCTTCGCCGTCGAAGACCTCCGCGATCTCCTGGCGGTCACGCTCGACGGCGGCCATTTGCTCCGGGGTGAGCGGATGTTCTGCTTGGAGCTCGGCCGGCGTGGGCAGCTCATGGAAGGCGCGGACACGGCGGTTGGACGTCGAGGCCGGGTGGGACAGGGAGACGGGTGCGGACATCGCGGGAAACTTTCTGTGGTTCGGGATGAGCCGCCGCCCCGCAAGCTTCCAAGCCTCGGAGCGGCAAACAAAAAGCAGCTCCTCATCGTGAGGGCTGCTTCAAGGCTCCGGGCTTAAAAGGTGTGCGTTATGCCGACAACGTGGCAAGCGCGCGGGTCATACCCGGAGCCTTGCCAAAATAAAATCGGTGAACGAACATACCGCTTACCGTAGCATACGGGGGTGAGCCTATCCCCCATGAGACGGGACACCGCACCCGCGACATGAGAAACCCGCGAGCGGCACGAGGCCATCCCGCGGGTGTGTAGGCACGAGACTAGAAGATGAACTTCTTGCTGTTGTCGTAAATGCCGGCGTCCTTCATCGCGGCATCGAGAGCCTCCTGATCGAAAGGATCAATGCCGTGATCTTGCGCGAAGAGCTGGCGGCGGCGGAACCGCGAGTAGCGGCGATGGAAGAACCAGCCAGCGGTCAGCACGGCGACACCCATGAGCGCGAGGACGAGCAGGCCAATGGGCGAGGCCTTGCCAAACTCAGGGCCCATCGGGCCATCTGACGCGGTCGACTGCGCGAGCACGTACAGCGTCGGCTGCATGGAGGACGTAGCAGCGGCGAGAGTACTAACAATGGTCATGGCTTAAGCTTCCTCTTTTTCTTGGATGCCCGCAAATAGATCGGTCTCCGGAAGATCCGTCGCTACGCGGGTGCGCGCGAGTTCGAATTCCTCCGTGGGCCACAGGCGGCGCTGGTCCGCCGCCGGCGTAATAAGGAACGCGCCGGCCGGATCGATCTGCGTCGCGTGGGCGCGCAGCGCCGCCTCGCGCTGCTCGAAGTAATCACCACACTCGACCTGCGTGGTGACACGGGACATGATGTCGCCGAACGTCGTGTCCCAGCGGGCCATCATCGGCGCGTACGGACTCGGCTTGCCCGCTGCCAGCAGCTCGTCGTGGAAGAGCTTCATGCGCTGGAAGACGAAGCCGTGCGTGTAGTAGAGCTTGAGCGGCTCCCACGGCTGGCCCAGCTCCGGGTGGTAGTCCGCGTCGCCGGCTTTCTCCCACGCGATCATGGACGCGCGGTGAACCATGAGGTGGTCCGGGTGCGGGTAGCCGCCGTTTTCGTCATAGGTGACGATGACGTGCGGGCGAAAGTCACGAATGGCCTTGACCATCGCCTGCGCCGCGTTGTCATCGCCGAGCTTGGCAAAGCAGCCCTCGGGCAGCAGGTTCTCAATTTCTTCCGGGGTGCCCTCCGGCAAGCCGGAGTCGACGTAGCCCAGCCACTGGTGCTGCACGCCCAAGGCCGCGGCGGCGCGTGCCATTTCTTCGTGGCGCACTTCAGCCATGTTTTCCACAATGCCCGGCTTGTCCATCGCCGGATTGATAATGTCGCCGCGCTCGCCGCCGGTGCAGGTAAGAACAAGGACGTCGTTGCCCTCTGCAGCATACTTTGCGGTCGTCGCTGCACCCTTGGACGACTCATCATCCGGGTGCGCGTGAATGGCCATGAGGCGCAATCCGCTCATCGGTAATCCCTACTATCGTTTCTCATCGCTTCAAGCTTGTAACCCTACACAGTTTAAGCCACTTTCTGGCACACGCGAACACCGGCTAAACTAGGTCTCCATGAGCACATCTGATGGCGGCCAGTCGCGCCGTTCCGCCCGCTACGCGGAACGTACCAACCATGAATCCCGCGAAGACTCCTTCAACATCACGAGCAAAGCCATCGCGCTGGTCTTCGTCGCCGTCATCATTGCCACGATCTTCTACGGCTTCCGTTACTTCCAGTCGCGCGAGCAGACGAACGCTGAAATCTCCATGGTCACCCAGCAGATCATCAGCGATGACACCACGCGCGTGTGGGCTGACATCACGCGCTCGCGTCCTGAGGAAGCCGCCTACTGCATTCTCGTCGCCTACGACTACGAGAAGGTCGAGGTCGGCCGCCGCGAAATCGCCCTTGCTCCCGACGGCAAGGAGTCGATCCGTGTCTCCGTCGACGTGCCCACCAACGCCCGCGCCGTCGCTGGCGGCGTCTACGGTTGCTCCAGCCTTGTCCCGCCGTACCTCGACACGGAGAACCCACAGTACAACGTCGAGTCCTAGACCGCGCCCCGCGCACGCACTTTCTCCAAACCGCTAACCACACCATGGCCGACGTGGGCATATCGCTGTGCTAAAATTTTGAGTCACACATGGTCTGGCCGCTCGTTGCGGCTGGGCCCTTATGCTGGTTGCACCAGCACACCTCACAATCCATCTTTAAGGGAAGGTCGCCGCATGGCTGAGCACCAGAAGCAATACATCACTCCGGAAACCAAGGCCAAGCTCGAAGAGGAGCTGCAGGCTCTTATCGACCACCGTCCGGTCGTTGCTGCGGAAATCAACGAGCGCCGCGAGGAAGGCGACCTCAAAGAGAACGCCGGCTACGACGCCGCGCGTGAGATGCAGGACCAGGAAGAGGCCCGCATCAAGCAGATCTCCGAGGTCCTCGCGAACTCCACCACCGAGCGTTCCGGTATCGAGGAAGGCGTCGCCAACGTCGGCACCGTTGTCCACGTCTACTACAACGGTGACGAAGAAGATAAGGAAACCTTCCTCATCGGTACCCGCGCTGCCGCCTCGGACAACCAGGACCTGGAGACCTACTCCGAGCAGTCCCCGTTGGGCGCCGCCATCCTCGGCGCGCACGAGGGCGAGACCCGTGAATACACCGCCCCCAATGGCAAGACCATCTCGGTGACCATCGAGTCCGCCGCTCCGTACGACTCTGCCAAGGCCGCTACCCCGCGCGGGGCTTAATTTCTCTCATCACCCAAGGATTGTTCATCATGAAGAAATTCACTGCTTCTGTGGCTCTCGTGGCCGCCGCTGTCTCTCTTGCTGCATGCCACCCGGCTCACGAGAAGGACTCTGAGGTCAAGGTCACCAACGCCGTGACCCAGGCACCGAACGTCACCGCAGAGAAGTCTGCAGACAACACCGCAACCACGGTCACAACCCCGGCCGCCACCATTGCGGGCGAGGCCACCCCGGTCGAGGGCTCTGCTGCCACCGCTGAGGAAGGCGTCGAGGGCGCCGCTGCCACTGCCGCTACCATTCAGCAGCCGGCTCAGTAAGCACGCTAACGCTCAAAGCCCGGCCGCACCGTAGTGCGGCCGGGCTTTCGCGTGCCCGCCCTCCCCTCAGGACGGCCACGCGGCAGTGGCACCACCCCCGAGTAGCAGTGCCCCCGCCGCGCCGGGCGGTGGCACCTCCCCCGCAGGTACCACCGCCCTGAGCGTGTCCCCCACGGACAATTGTGCCCAATATATTTGGCGAATTCCCCCTCACGGCTTAATTCTCAGAATTAAGAAATACCGAACCGGATAAAGACTTTTAAACGCAAAAGTAAAGAGCAATTAAAGTCCGCAGGATATGCGTTGGAAGCCACAATGCCAACCGTGTAGACGCGCGCGCCACAACGCCTGAAGCGGCTACCCCCGCCTAC
The DNA here is from genome assembly GCF_001563605.1 of Corynebacterium sp. CMW7794. NCBI lineage: Bacteria > Bacillati > Actinomycetota > Actinomycetes > Mycobacteriales > Corynebacteriaceae > Corynebacterium > Corynebacterium sp. CMW7794. The sequence goes on along the minus strand of NZ_KQ961711.1, from coordinate 14,697 downwards.
CCCAAATAACCAAAGTGCAATTAAGCCAACATACAGGTACTACCCATGAAGCTGCTATAGGGCCTGTTCAAAACCCACGAAATACGACAGTGCCCGCGGTGACCTAGTCACCGCGGGCACTGTGTTTTAGAAGCTTTTAGCGATTCTGGAAGTAGCTCAGCAGACGGAGAATCTCCGTGTAGAGCCAGACCAGCGTCACGGCGAGCCCCAGCGCCACGCCCCAGGCGTTGCGAGCCGGAGCCTGCGCGCGGATGAGACGGTCTGCTTGGTCGAAGTCCGTGAGGAAGGACAGCGCGCCGAGGACGATGCACACGAGCGAGAAGATAATCGCCAACGGGCCGCCGTCACGCAGCGGGCTGAAGCCGGTAAACAGCGCGAGCAACAGGTTGCCCAGCGCCAGCACAGCCACACCCACGAGCGCGCCCAGCATGATCTTGTTGAACTTCGGCGTCACGCGCACCGCTCCCGTCTTGTAGACGAAGAGCATGCCAATGAACACGCCCACGGTACCGAGCACCGCCTGGCCGATGAGCGAGGCAGCGGACGCGCCGCCGACCGTCACGTTGGTGAACATGAAGGAGAACCCGCCCACGAACAGGCCCTCAAAGACGGCGTAGATAAGCGTGGTGGCCGCAGAGCCCCACTTCTTACCGAACGTGGCCACGAGGACCGTCACAAAGCCACCCAGCGCACCCACGAGCGTGAGCAGCGAGGCCAGACCTGGGCTCACAAAGATCGCGATGCCGAAGTTGACAATGGCGCCGACGATGATGACGGCGAGGGTAATGCCGGTCTTCGTCACCACGTCATCAACGGTCATGGGACGCTCAGCAGAGCCCTGCTGTGCGTAGTGGTTGCCGTCAAAAGAGCTGCCAGCGTACGGGTTTGCAGAGTAGCTGTCCTGGCTGGAGCTGGTCAGAGAGTTCATGACCGGGTTGCTAGAGCGCACGGAAGTCACTGTCCTTTCACAGAGTTTTTGTTCTTCTCCTCTATTTAACGCATGAAGTCGCGCGGAAGTTCCCGCCCGCGCGTTGGGGTTTCTTACGCGGACTCATTCGCCTGCGCCGCGCCCGGGCTGCCCTCCGGCGGCTCGCCCCCAGGTCCGCCCTGGCCCGGCATGGGCACCGCCGCGACCTGGGCCTTCGTGGTGGGGTCGACGGGAACGTCGATGCTCACCGCGTACCCGTCGGCCACAGACCCCGTCACCGTCGGCGTCTGCGCGTCCCAGCCATCGGAGAACACGTTGTCTGTCTCCAGCGTGATTCTGTCGAGGTTGCGCGTCGAGCCGTTGTACTCACTCTGTTCATAGACAGCACGCGCCACGTCTTCCGGCACCACGATTTGCGAGGTGAACACGTTATTCGTCGCATCCTTAATGCCACCGATGGAGGTAAAGACCTCAAAGTGAATGTGCGGCCAGCGCCCCGTGTAACAGCCCGGCACGAGCGAGTCGAAGGTGACCTGCACGCCACGCAGCCACGGCTCGCCTGTCACGCCGTCCGAATACATTGAGTACTCGCCCTGCGGACTGCAGTGCCAGTGAGCGGCGCATTGTTATTGGAGATGTCGATGAGGTTCATCGTGAGCGTCATGGGCGTGCCCGTGATACTCCCGCCGCCCTCGATCGAAGACGTGAGGTCGCGGCGTTCAATGCCGGATTCCTCCAGCACGTCCGGACCGTTCGAGCCGTCGCCTGGGTACGGCCCAGCCGTCTCCGTATTAAGCTCCACGCTTTCCGATGCCCCCCTCGCTCGCCGTCGCACTCGTCGTCGCGGCCGCAGTCGAGCTGGGAGCCGACTGGCCGCCGGGCGCGCAGGCAGCCAACGCGGCCGAGCCCGCGCCGACACCCAGCACGCCCAGGAGACGGCGCCGGGTAAGGATGGTCTGAATGTCAAAGGTCAGGCCCTGATCCTCGACGTCGTCGTTGGGGCGAGCCAGCGGCCCGCCCTCATACATGGGTGAAGTACTCATGCGAGTAAAGCTATCGCCTCTTGATGGAATTTCCCCCGAATTATGCGCACAGGGCCGCAGGAAAATCCTGGCTGTGTGCTGTGTGGTGCCCCCACAGGGACTCGAACCCTGACTGAATTGATTTTAAGTCAACTGCCTCTGCCGATTGGGCTATGGGGGCCTTCGGTGCCTTTAGCTTATTGCACTCGCCACGGGCACTAAAAATTGGGGCGGCCTTAGGCGCCACCCGGTGGGAGGTGCGGGCCTTTAGGAGGTGGGGGCATCGGCAAGCTCGGCAGCGAGACCTGCAATGATGCCGTCCAGGATGTCCTTCTCGCTGATGACGAAGGAGCGGGCCTCGGTGACCTTCTCCACGGCGTCGATGATGCCCTGGACGACCATGCTGCCGCCGCCGATGACGTCCGCGCGGCCCGGGTGAATGACCGGGTTGAGCACGAGCGAGGCACTGGTCTCGATCAGAATCTGGTCAATGAGCACGCGCAGGGCATCGAAGCGCAGGACGGAGCCATGAATGGCATCGGAGTCGTAGCGTTCTAGGCCCTGAGCCAGCGCCGACATCGTGGTGAACGTGCCAGCGCAGCCGACGAAGGTGCGCGCCTGGTCGAGCGGCACAATCTTGAGGACATCCTCCATGCGCTCGGCGACGTAGTCGCGGGCGATCTCCAGCTCCGTCTCCGTGGCCGGGTCTGAACGCATGATGCGCTCCGTGAGACGCACCGAGCCCATTTGCGCCGAATGCGAGCCAAGCAGCTCGCCGTCCGCGGTGCCGACCACAAACTCGGTGGATCCGCCGCCCACGTCGATAACGCAGTAGGGTGCCTCATCGCGGCCCAAGTCCGCGACCGCGCCGGTAAAGGAGAGCTTCGCCTCCTCGTCGCCGGAGATGACCTCGGCGCGTGCACCGGGCTGAATCTCGCCAAGCAGCTCCGCAGTCATGGAGAAGAACTCCTCGCGGTTGCTTGCATCGCGCGAGGCGGAGGTGGCGACCATGCGCACGCGCTCGACCTTCTCAAACTTCATCTGCTTGACGTACTTCTCGAGCGCCGCGCGGGTGCGCTCTAGCGCGGCCGGGGCGAACTCACCTGTGGCGTCGACGCCCTCGCCTAGGCGCACGATCTCCATGAGACGCGTGATATCACGAATGGTGCCATCCGGCTGCACGTCCGAGATAAGTAGACGGATGGAATTTGTGCCGCAGTCGACGGCTGCCACACGGGTCATGGGAATCTCCTTGCAGATACGGTGTGTGTGTAATCGTGCCGTGTTCTAGGCGTTGGGCACGTCGAATTGGGCCATGTCGATGCCCAGTTCCTCGACCGTCGGCCAGTCCTGCGGAATGGCGGTGCCGCGCAGATCCTTGTACTCGGCGGCCATGGCGACGGCCTCGGTGCCCAGGCGGAAGTGTTGCGGGCCCTCGGCAAGCGCATAGGCAATGAGCACGTGGAGGCACTTGACGCGGTCCGGCATGCCGCCGCCGGAGAACTGCGTGCCGAGGTCCTCGATGGCGTTGCGCTCAGCCAGGAAGTGCTCGTGGGCGCGCTGATAGTCCGCAGCGAGCTCCTCGTCCTCGGCGAGGCGGGATTCCATCCATTTCATGACGTGGGCGACCTCGAGGCGCGAGGCCTCAGCCGTGAGCCGCGGGTCCGTGAGGTAATACAGCGTGGGAAACGGCGTGCCATCGGGCAGGCGCGGCGCGGTCTTCACAACGGCGGGCTGGCCGTCCGGAGTACGGTACGCGATGGCGAGCACGCCGCGGGCCGAGCGGCCAAGCTGCTCCTTGACGATCTCGAGATCGGCCGCCAGCTGGGCGGCGTCGTTTTCTTGCGCGGTCATGCCCCATATTGTCGCACACCGCGCGCGGAGGCGAAGAACGCGGCCGTCTACCGCCCCGCGGCCGCGTCGCTCCGACTACTGGGCGGCGGGTTCGGCGGGGGCCTGCGCGCCTTCAGGGCCCGCGGGAGCGTGCGCGCCTTCTGCGTCGGCGGGACCTTGCTGCTCCGAGACGGCCTCGGACACGGCCTCGGAGATTTCGCCGGACTCGCCGGTTTCTGCGGCGTTCGGGCTGTCGGAGACGGCGCCGTTGTCCACGGGCGGCTCGGCGAAGGAGTCCCACAGGACCGTGTACCAGTCGCGGGAGTCCTCAACCTGCGTTTTATCCGTCGTCACGGCGGAGTCGTGCGTCATCTTAGGATCGAGGATGCGGTACGCGGTCTCCCCTGGCTTCACCACGCCCAGGCGGCGGCGGGCTTCCTGCTCGATATACGACTCCGAGCGGTACTTGTCGATCTCGGTGAGGAGACGTTCCTTCTCCGCGCTCTTCGCAGCGATGGCCTCGTTGAGGCGCGCAATCTCCGCGCGGCCCTGGTAATAGTTGTTGAGCGGCATGGCCACCGCGACGAGCACGATGATGAGTGCGAGAACCAGAATGCCCCAGCCCAGGATGTCGAGGCGCGTGCGCGCCTCCGCCCGGTCTTTCACGGCGGCGCGCGCAGCTGCACGACGGTCCGCGTCGCGAGAGGCAACGGGGACGGTCGTCCGCGACTTCTTCTTCGAGCTGGGTGCCATAGGACTTCCCATCCTAGCCCGCCGCCGTGCAGATCTCCGGGCGCGGCGCGAGTCCGCACGCAAAAATCCCGCCGTCCGAAATAGACGGCGGGATAGTTGTCAGCGCGCTAGGCGCTGTGCGCATGCCACGCGGTGGGCGCGACGCGAGGCTTTAAGCCTGGAAGCGCGGGAAGGCGGAGCGGCCGGCGTAGACGGCGGCATCGCCAAGCTCCTGCTCGATGCGCAGCAGCTGGTTGTACTTGGCCACGCGCTCGGAACGAGCCGGGGCACCGGTCTTGATCTGGCCGCAGTTGAGGGCGACAGCGAGGTCAGCGATGGTGGTGTCCTCGGTCTCACCGGAACGGTGGGACATCATGGTGCGGTAGCCGGCGCGGTGAGCCATTTCGACAGCGTCGAAGGTCTCGGTGAGGGTACCGATCTGGTTAACCTTGACGAGGAGGGCGTTGGCGGCCTTCTTCTCGATGCCCTCGGCCAGGCGGGCCGGGTTGGTGACGAAGAAGTCGTCGCCGACGATCTGAACCTTGTCGCCGATGGCGGCGGTGAGCTTGGTGTAGCCCTCCCAGTCATCCTCCTGCAGCGGGTCCTCAATGGAGACGATCGGGTAGTTCGCGATGAGGTCCTCGTAGACCTTGGCCATCTCCTCAGCGGTGTGCTCGCCGCCCTCGAAGTGGTACTTGCCGTCCTTGTAGAACTCGGAGGAGGCAACGTCAAGAGCCAGGGCGATGTCCTTGCCCGGCTCCAGGCCAGCCTTCTTGATGGCCTCGACGATAAGGTCGAGAGCCGCCTTGGTGGACTCTGCCTCCGGGGCGAAGCCGCCCTCGTCACCGAGGCCGGTGGACAGGCCCTTGGACTTAATAACGGACTTCAGAGAGTGGTACACCTCAGCGCCCATGCGCAGAGCCTCAGAGAAGGACTCGGCACCGATCGGGGCAATCATGAACTCCTGGACGTCAACGCCCGAGTCGGCGTGGGCGCCACCGTTAACGATATTCATCATCGGAACCGGCAAGAGGTGGGCGTTCGGTCCACCGATGTAGCGGTAGAGCGGCAGGCCAGCGGACTCAGCGGCAGCCTTCGCAACGGCGATGGACACGCCGAGGATGGCGTTGGCGCCGAGGCGGGACTTGTTCTCCGTGCCGTCGAGCTCGATGAGCTTGGCGTCGACGAGGCGCTGATCATCAGCTTCCATACCGGCGATTTCATCGACGATTTCCTCGTTGATGTTGTGGACAGCGTTGAGAACGCCCTTGCCCAGGTAGCGGTCGCCACCATCACGCAGCTCGTGGGCCTCGTGGACACCGGTGGACGCACCGGACGGCACGCCGGCGACGCCGTGTGCACCGTCCTCAAGGAAAACCTCAGCCTCAACGGTCGGGTTGCCGCGGGAATCCAGAATTTCACGGCCAAATACGTGCATGATGCCAGCCATTATGTGCTCACTCCTGTAAACATTGTGTGTGGTCTGAAAGGGTTCGAATCAGCCCGGCAGTGCGCGTTACGTTCTATGCGCTCCAGCCTGAAACGAGGAAGTTTTTTATTCCGCCCATAATTGTTCCAGATTTTTGCGATCTGTGGCGGGGCTGGCCAGAAAAATCAGCAAGGTCACAGTCCGAACAGTAGACATGGGCGGCTCACACAGCGCCGCCACAGCCCGATTCAGCTGGGCAAACCATGCCAGAGTGCCCGATTACGCCCGAAAGTGTGGCATTTCCCACCTTTGCCCGACGAGAGACCGCGCGGGCATCCGGGCGGGCGTTGGCAAGGTTTGTTTTAGGAGTTTGCCGGCTGCGGCACGGCGTAGGAGTTCGCAGCCTTGGCAACGCGGGTGACGTAGTCGCGTGAGTTGTTATAGGCGTAGATGGCCTCGAGCCAATCCTCTTCCACGGCGAGATCGCGGTCGTTATCGCAGAGCAGATTGGCGGCGCTCAGCGCGGCGTCATCAATCTGCTGTGGGTCGGCGACGCCGTCGCCGTCCGCGTCGAGGCCGAAGTGTTCCCACGTGCTGGGAATGAACTGGAGAGGGCCCACGGCGCGGTCAAATTCCGTGTCGCCGTCGAGGAGGCCGCCGTCAGTGTCCTCGATGCGCACCGTGTTATTCGTGCCGTCGAGCGGAATGCCCACAATCTTCGGGTCGGGGCGGCCGGTGGCGTCGAGGTTCGACGGCTTAAGCCAGCTGCCACCGTAGGTGCCGTGGCGGGTTTCGACCCAGCCAAGGCCTGCGAGGGTGTTCCACTGCAGGTGACATTCGGGCCAGGCGTCGCGGGCGATGAGTTCCGCGTTGCCGTAGGCGCGCAGGGCCTGCCCCGAGACGTCCGTGGACGCGGCGAGCGGGGCGGACCACTCGCGCAGCTCGTCCGCGGTGCGGCCGGGCGCGTGGACGTCGATGAGCGCGACGGGCTCGGGCGCAGCCGGCGGGACGACGGCATCGACAGGCTGAAGCGTGCGCGTGGGAGACGGCACATGGAAATACGACATGAGCCACGCGACGAGAGAGACGACAAGGAAGACGGCGAGGACCGCAGCACATCCACAGCCGCCCGCGCGCTTTACCCAATCAGTCATGACGGACAATCCTAGCGCTCCCCCGCACCTGCGCCGCGTTGCCCCGCCCGACGCCTAGATTATGACAATTAAGTCTCAACTGTTTACTTTTGTCACATTCACGACTAAGGTGGGCGCGGAACTTTGTTCTCTACCGTGTTGTTGTTCTTCCCTCACCGTTCTAAGGAATTTTCATGAAGCTTCGCGCCACCGTCGCCGCCGCTGCGGCCGCCCTGTCCCTCACCATCGCCCCGTCCGCGTCCGCCGCACAGCTCGACCTCGGCACTCTGCTCGGCGCCGACGCCATCGCGTCCGGCGTCATCAACACCGTCGATTGCGGCACGCTGAAGACCGTACTCCAGGGCATCGACTCCGCCACCGAGGGCGAGCTCCTCACGGAGACCACCACGCAGAGCCAGCTCGCCAAGGGCCTGCAGGGCCTGGGCAAGGTCGAGGGCACGACCAACCCGGCGCTGGCGCTTGCGGCCGTGAAGTACTCCACCCAGACCGCGCAGCGCGCGCAGGCCTGCGGCATCGTCAAGGCTGACGCACCGGGCAGCTTCGGCCTGTCCTCGCAGCTCGAGACGGTCCTCCCGTTCGTCGAGAGCCTGTCCTCGAAGGCTTAACCTTCGCTCGCCTTGCCGCGCGCCCACAGCTCGTCTTGGCGCTCGACCGACACGACGCCGGTCGAGCCGTCGAACAAGTAGGGCGCGCGGCTGCGCATTTTTCGCACGAAGCTCGTGGCAACGTCGCCAAAATCAAAGGCGCCGCGGCGCGCGGCGATTTCCGCATGGAAAAGCACCTGCAGCAGCACGTCTCCGAGCTCTGTGCACAGCTCGCTTTCCGATGCCCCCTCCTCCACCGCCGCAGCAAACTCCCGCGTCTCCTCGGCGAGGTACGGCAGGAGCGAGCGATGGGTTTGGCCCATCTCCCACTCGCCGCGCGAGCGCGCGGCGGACATGATGCGTTGAGCCTCGTAGACCGGCTCGTGGCGCGAGGCGGCCTCGATAATCTCCTCGCCGGCGCTGATACGGACGGCGACGGCGGGGTCCGCGGCGTTCGTGGTCACGATGGTGCCGACGCCCGTAGGGTCGATTTTCGTGACGAGATCCCCGAAGTTCCAGCGCACCTTGACGGGCAACTCGCCGGTATACGTCACCGGCTGGGTCACCCGCGCGAGCGCCTCCATGGGGATAAGGTCGGGCCAGCGTTCATCGAGCAACAGAACAGTCATAGCTCCTAGTTTCTCACAACGGTTTTCACCCGCCGCGTCAAGTCTGTAATTTTATACAGATGAACAACCCTTCCACAGGTGCAGCAGCCCTTACGGGCGCCGCCGCGGCAGACGGCTCGGGCGCGCGCACCCACTCCGTCACCATCTGGACTCTCGTCGCGCTCATCATCGGTTCCACCGTCGGCGCGGGCATCTTCTCTCTCCCACAGAACATCGCGTCGGTCGCAGGCCCGGGCGCCATGCTCATCGGCTGGCTCATCGCAGGCGTGGGCATGCTCTCCGTCGCTTTCGTCTTCCAGATCCTGGCGCAGCGCAAGCCAGCGCTCGACTCGGGCGTCTATTCCTACGTGCGCGCGGGCTTGGGCGACTTTATCGGTTTTACCTCGGGCTGGGGCTACTGGCTAGGCTCGGTCATGGCGCAGGTCGGCTACGCCACATTGTTCTTTAACACGATCGGGCACTACGTGCCGTTCTTCGACGCGGACCACCGCTTAGCCTCGGCCATCGCGGTCTCCGCGCTGTCGTGGACGATCTTCGCGGTGCTCGCCCGCGGCATCAAGCAGGCCGCATTTATGAATATGGTGACGTCCGTGGCCAAGCTCGTACCCATCCTGGCGTTCGTCGTGCTCGTCGCGTTCCTCGGCTTTAGCTGGGACAAGTTCACCTTCGACTTCTGGGGCGAGGACTCCGGCACGCCGCTCTTCGAGCAGATCCAGGGCATCATGTTGTTCACCGTCTGGGTCTTCATCGGCGTCGAGGGTGCTTCGGTCTACTCCAAGCAGGCACGCACCCGCCGCGACGTCGGCCGCGCCACCGTCATCGGTTTTGTCTCCGTACTCGCGCTCCTTGTCTCCGTCTCCACGCTCTCCTTCGGCGTGCTAAGCCAGGCCGAGCTCGCCGCGCTCCCGGATAATTCAATGGCCTCCGTGCTCACCGCCGTCGTCGGCCACTGGGGCGGCGCGCTCATCTCGCTCGGCCTGTGCTTGTCCGTCCTCGGCGCCTACGTCTCCTGGCAGATGCTCTGCGCCGAGCCCATCGTGCTCATGGCCGTCGACGGCCTGCTCCCCCGCCGCATCGGCACCGTGAACATCGCGGGTGCCCCGTGGGTCGCGCAGCTCATCTCGACCATCGCCATCCAAATCTTCGTCGTCGTGTTCTACTTGAACGAGACCTCGTATAACGCGATGGTCCAGCTCGCCACCATCATGTACCTCCTGCCGTACATCTTCTCCGCGCTCTACCTCGTGCTGCTAGCCTCCCGCGGCCGCGGTTTCACGCGCCCCAGCGACAAATTCGACCTTTCAGGCCCCGAGGTTTCCCCGCGCGAGAACCGCCACCACCTCGCCATTGGCCTCGTCGCCTTCATCTACTCGTTGTGGCTCATCTACGCCGCCGACCTCGTCTACGTCCTCCTCGGCGCGCTCGCCGTCATCCCGGGTCTCATCCCCTACGTCGGCACGCGCCTAGCCAAGAAGGAGCGCGTCTTCAACGGCTTCGAGTGGTTCGTCGTCGCCCTCGTCTTCGTCGGCGCCATCGCCGCCGTGTGGGGCCTCGTCAACGGCAGTCTCACGCTCTAACCAGCACATTCCGCACTTCACGCCGCAACCGCGGCTTAACACAAATTGGGGTAGCCTCACCTTACGTGAGCTGCCCCTTTTGCATGCCGTCACACATCACGCCCGTTTTATTATGTCAAGCCTAACCTGAGTCGGATAATAAAAGCGGCGCGACCCGCCGTCACCCCACCTGCTCAGGAAGGACGCCATGTTATTCGCCAACCTCCTCATCGGCCTGCGCGAGGGCCTCGAGGCCGCCATGGTCGTCACCATCCTCGCCGCCTACCTCACCAAGTCCGGACACTCGAAGCAGATGCGCTGGGTCTAGGCCGGCGTCGCCGCTGCCATCGCCGTGACGCTCGCCGTCTTCGCCATCATTTACTACGGCACCAAGACGCTGACCACGGTGGGCCAGGAGATTATTGGGGGCATCGGCAGCCTCGTCGCCGTGGCCCTGGTGAGCTACATGCTGCTGTGGATGCACGGCGCCTCGAAGAATATGAAGGCTGAGCTCGAAGGCAAGCTCGAACACGCCATCGCCGTCGGCCCCGGCTCTGTCTTTGTTCTGGCGTTTATGGCCGTCGTCCGCGAGGGCATCGAAACCGCGCTGCTCGTCTTCGACACCTTTGCCTACGGTTCCTCGGCCACGCCAGCGCTTGGCCTCTCGCTAGGCATCGCCATCGCCGTCGCGGTGGCCGTGGCCATGTACTTCGGCGCGATCCGCATCAACTTGCGCACGTTCTTCCGCGTCACAGGCATCCTGCTCGTCATCGTCGCCGCAGGCATCCTGCGCTACGGCCTTACGGACCTCCAGGAGGCCGGCCTGCTGCCGGGCCTGCACACACTCGCCTTCGACGTCTCGCACATCATCGCCCCGGGCACCGCGCTCGCGACGTTTATCGAGGGCATCTTCAACCTCGTCCCCGCTCCCACCACGCTGTCCATGGTGGGCTGGGCCGTCTACCTCGTTATCGCTCTGTACCTGTTTCTCCGACCGACTAAGAAAGCCTAACTACTCATGAACCGCACTGTCTCTGTACTTGTCGCCGGCCTCGCGTTGGGATCGCTCACCGCCTGCGCGGACAAAGTCGACGAATCGCAATCCACCAACTTCACGGTCGCCGCCACGGACGACGCCTGCACCGTCTCCGGCGCCGAGGCCACCACCGGCACCTCGACCTTCGAAGTCACCAATAACGGTGAGAAGACCACGGAGTTCTACGTCTACACCTCCGGCGGCCGCGTCGTCGGCGAGGTCGAAAACATCGGCCCAGGCGCCACCCGCAAGCTCGTCGTCCAAATAACGGACCCGGGTGACTACACACTCACGTGTAAGCCGGGAATGGTCGGCGACGGCTTCTCCCAAACGCTGAAGGTGACCGGCGAGGCCGTGGAAGCCTCCACCGACGAGGTCCTCACCCAGGCCGTCGACGGGTACATCTCCTACGTCCGCTCGCAGACCACCGCGCTGCAGGGGCAGGTCGACGAGTTCGTCGCCGCCATCGAGTCCGACGATATCGACACCGCGAAGGAACTTTTCCCGCTCGCACGCACCCCATACGAGCGCATCGAACCCGTGGCGGAGTCCTTCCCGAACGACCTCGACCCGCGCATCGACCTGCGCGAGGCCGACATCCAGGAGGGCGACACCTGGTCCGGCTTCCACAAGATCGAAAAGGATCTTTGGGTAAACAAGAAGATCACGGACGAGACCAAGGCGGACGCCGCCCAGCTCAAACAGGACATCGCGGAGCTCGTCGACGGCGTGGCCGCGGACGACTACACGCTCGCGCCCGTCCAGATCGCGTCCGGCGCTCAGGGCCTGCTCGACGAGATCGCCACGTCCAAGATCACCGGCGAAGAAGACATCTTCTCCCATACCGACCTTTACGACTTCCAGGCAAACCTCGACGGCTCCCGCGCGGCCATCGCGTCGCTGGAGAAGGCGCTCAACGAGCGCGACCCACAGCTGCTCACCGACATCAACGAGCGTTTCGACGCCGTCCAGACGCTGCTCGACACGTACCGCGAGGGCGATGGCTTCGTCTCCTACGACAAGGTCTCTCAAGACGAACGCCGCAAGCTTTCCGATGCCCTCGATGTCCTCACCGAAAAAGTCTCCACCGTCCAGGAAGTCGTAGCGAGCTAGCCATGAGTCGTTCTTTTAGCCGTCGCGCGCTCTTCGGCGGGGCCGGTCTACTCGCCGCGGGGACGGTCACAGCATGCTCCGATAGTTCCGGCCGGGATGGAGTCACGGCCGCCGCAGCTATCGTAAAGTTCAACGGCCCGCACCAGGCCGGCATCGTCACGGCGCAGCAGGACCGTCTCCACTTCGCGGCGTTCAACGTCGTATCAAAAGACCGCGCGGAACTCGAGGAGCTCCTGCGCACGTGGACCGCCATGGCGCGGCGCATGACGCGGGGCCAGACCGCTGTCGATGAGGATATCTCCGAGGTCGGCCAGCACTCTGTCCCGCAGGATACCGGCGAGGCCTACGACCTGGAGCCGGCGAACCTCACGCTCACCATCGGCTTTGGCCCCTCGCTCTTTGACGAGCGCTTTGGCTTTGCCTCCGCACGTCCGGCCGAGCTGGAGGATTTGCCAAAGTTTGCGGGAGACCAGCTCATCGGCAAGCTCTGCGGCGGCGATATTGCCATCCAGGCATGCTCGGACAACCCGCAGGTCGCCGTGCATGCCATCCGGAACCTCGCGCGCGCTGGCCGCGGCGTCGTGGAGTACAAGTGGTCGCAGCTTGGCTTCGGGCATGCGTCGACGACGACTCGCGAGCAACAAACGCCGCGCAACCTCTTCGGGTTTAAAGACGGCACGAACAATATCAAGGCCGAGGACACCGACCTGGCGGACGAACATATCTGGGTCTCCGGCACGAACTCGTGGCTCGACGGCGGCACGTTCCTCATCACGCGACGCATTCGTATGCTGCTGGAGAATTGGGACCGGCAGGTGCTCTCCGACCAGGAGGAGACGTTTGGTCGCGTCAAGAGCTCAGGCGCGCCGCTCGGCCGTGAGAACGAGTTCGACGAGCTGCCGCTCGACGAGTATGTCGGTACGTCGGGCCCGGTCATTCCGCTTACGGCGCATGCGCGGCTAGCGAGCCACCAGGAAAATGGCGGGGCGCGCATGCTACGGCGTGCGTATAACTTCACGGATGGCATCGACGACTTCGGGCATATGGACGCGGGGTTGTTCTTCATCGCGATCGTCAACTCCCCTGCCGAGCGGTTTATCCCCATTCAAAAGAAGCTCGCGAAGTCGGACAAGATGAATGAGTACGTGCGCTACGAGTCGTCTGCCATCTTCGCCTGCCCGCCGGGGCTTGCAGATGACAACGATTGGTGGGGCCGCGGGCTCTTCGAGGCCACGGCCTAGATGCGTCCGCGCCGCGTGCGTGCGGCGCGGACTCCGCCCTAATAGCGAATGACGCGGCGGCCTTCGATGCCGCCCTTGATAAGTCCCTCGAAGACCTCGTTGACGTCGTCGAGCTTGACCTCCTCGACCGTCGGCTTAATCATTCCACGGGCGTAGAAGTCGAGCGCCTCCTCGAGATCCTGGCGTGTACCCACGAGCGAGCCGCGGATGGTGAGGCCCTTGAAGACAATGTCGAAGATGGGCGCGGGGAACTCTCCCGGCGGCAGGCCGTTGAAGACGATGGTGCCGCCCTTGCGCGCCATGCCGATGGCCTGGCCGAACGCCTGCGGGTGAACGGCCGTGACGAGCACGCCGTGGGCGCCGCCCTTGGTGTACTCAGTAACGGCCTCGGCCGGGTCCGCTTCCTTGGCGTTGACGGTGTACTCGGCGCCGTGCTTCTTCGCCAGCGCTAGCTTCTCTTCTGAGATATCCACCGCGATGACGCGCATGCCCATGGCGACGGCGTATTGCACCGCGATGTGCCCCAGTCCACCGATGCCGGAGATGACCATGAACTGGCCCGGGCGTGTCTCTGAGACCTTGAGGCCCTTGTAGACCGTGACGCCAGCGCAAAGAATCGGCGCGACCTCGATCGGGTCCGAGCCTTCCGGGATGCGCGCGCAGTAGCGGGTGTCCACGAGCATGTACTCGCCGAACGAGCCGTCCACAGTGTAGCCACCATACTCCGCCTCGTCACACAGCGTTTCCCAGCCGGTGCGGCACTTCTCGCACACACCACACGCGGACCACAGCCAGACGTTGCCCACAATGTCGCCTACCTCGACGGTGTGCTCGCCCGGCCCCAGCTTGACCACTTCGCCCACGCCCTCGTGCCCCGGGATGAACGGTGGCTCCGGCTTCACAGGCCAGTCGCCTTCCGCGGCGTGGACGTCCGTGTGGCAGATGCCCGACGCAAGGTTACGCACAAGTGCTTGGTTGCGACCCGGTTCCGGAAGATCCGCCTCGCGGATATTCAGGGTAGGTCCGAATTCTTCGACGACAGCGGCAGTGAATGTATCACTCATTATGTACTCCTTTACTACGGGTCGATGACGTCACCCAGACTAGAAATCTCGCCCGCGTGCGCGAGCCCCCCTACCCCGCTGCAAATTCCGCAAAACTGTGACCTAACACGAAACCTACGCGATGAGTGACATAGCACATCCAGACTGCAAAGATCGCATTTTTACCCCCGACCTGCATAAATGAATACCCATTTCATTAACCTCGGTCGTTTCCTCCATCCCGCACGAAGGCATGCCGAATGACCCCAGCCTTGGCTGGGGTTTCCTTTCGGCTGTTAGTCCACGGTGCAGAGTAGGCGCTTGCCGTACGGGGTGACGTACCAGTAGTTGCCCTCGGCATCGCGGGTATACGAATCACCATCGGCCTTGCGCCCGT
>NZ_KQ961710.1:0-45768 GCF_001563605.1 Corynebacterium sp. CMW7794 | reverse complement strand
TAGTTTTCATCGCCATATGTTCAAGCCAGGGGGGGGCAGTTCCCGGCGAGCTCGTGCTACGCCTCCCGGGTAGTGCTTCTCCAGCTCGCTTTCGACGTCGCGAAAGATGTGCTCGCACAGTTCGTCGAGTGGGGACTTGAGCGTGATGCCGTGGTGCGTGAGCTCGGAATAGGAGCGCATGTCCGGGCTGTAGACGCGCAGGCTTCCGCCCATGAACGAGGATTCGATAACGACGTTTCCGAAGATGAGGCTAGTGAGCTTCTTTTCCTCCATGCCGTCAGACTAGCGAAAACACGCGGGGAGTCGTCCGTTGCGGGTTGCTTCGCCCGTGCTCGGCGGTACAAGGGCGCGTGCGACGTCCATAGGAGTTCTTCCATTTCTACGGCGGGCCACATGAGGAAGAGCGTCAATGACGAAACGATCGAAGGCGATTGAACTTCGATCGTTTAAGGCATTATCCGATCGTAGCGGTGCGCGCCGCGATCGGATACTTATTTCACAAAAGCACCCAAAATCGTGCCCAAGTGCCCCAAGTGGTCGACCTCGGAGGCCAAGTAGTCGGGTCCGCCTACTCGGCCGATGACCATGACGAGGCCGGTGTTGCCGAGCGGAGTGGCGGCCAGCGCCGAATCGAGAAGGGCCCAGGACTCCGGGATCCAGTCTTCGCGTTCAGGGTGGAGGACGCGGGCGCTGTCCACAGCAATGGAGGAGGGGATGGTGCCATCGTCCTCGGGGGCGGCATCGGAAGCAGCAATGCGATGGATGGGCTCATTGTTGTCGATAACGATGGCCCACGTGGAGGTGAGCGATTGCGGCATGGCGGCGCAGACCTCCTGCATGGCGGCGGTCGTGTCATGCTTCGCGGCGACGCGGGCGAGCAGTGAGATCTGGCCGCGGCGGTCGACGGTGCCGCTGAAGGGGCGGATGGAGTCGATCTCGACGCCGTCGACCTCGTTGGCGGCGGTAAAGAGGACGTCTGCCATGGTGCCGGCGGGCAGCTCCACCACGATGTCATCGGTGACGGAACCCTCGGGGGATGTCTCAACAATATCCACCGACTGGATGTTCGCGCCGGCGATGCCAAATGCCTCGGCGAGCTGGCCGAGGCTGCCGGGTGTGTCGGGAAGGATGACTCGGATGAGGAAGGACATGGCAAACTTTCGATGGATTTGGGCGTTCCGCCCCATGGTACTCGTGTCGTGGATCACTCCACAAGGAATTGGTCCAACCCTATGGGTGAAGGGAGTGAGCGCCCCGTGCCGCCGCATGCTGGACAGTGCAGTAACATGGTTGCCTAGCTACACAGACGTATCTGAATTAAAGGATGGAGTTCGCGTGTCTGAGATTTCGCGTGAAGAGGTCGCGCACTTGGCCAAGCTTTCCCGCTTGGCTTTAAGCGACGAGGAGCTGGAGCAGTTCGCCAGCCAGATCGACAAGATTGTGGACTCGGTCTCGGCCGTGGGCAAGGTCGATGCTGAGGGCGTGGAACCTATGAGCCACCCGCACTCCGTGGACGCGCCCATGCGTGAGGACAAGGTTATTCGCTTGCTCAACGCCGAGCAGGCCCTGGACCAGGCGCCGGCTCGCGAAGACGATCGCTTCGTCGTTCCGCAGATTCTGGGAGGAGAGTAAATGTCGACTTTTATCGCACCTACTGAGGGGATTACCTCCCTTACCGCCGCTGAATTGGCGGAGAAGATTCACTCCCGCGAGCTGACCTCCCGCGAGGTCACTCAGGCCTTCCTCGATCGCATCGCGGAGACCAACGGCGAGCTCAACTCCTTCCTCCACGTCGGCGCTGAGGAAGCACTTGCTGCTGCCGATGCTGTCGATAAGGCCCTCGACGCTGGCGAGGCCCCGGCCTCTGCGCTGGCTGGCGTCCCGCTCGCGCTCAAGGACCTGCTCGTAACGACCGATGCCCCCACGACCGCGGCCTCCAAGATGCTGGAGGGCTGGATGTCCCCGTATGACGCGACGCTCGTGAAGAAGCTGCGCGCCGCTGGCATTCCGATCCTGGGCAAGACGAACCTCGACGAATTCGCCATGGGCTCCTCCAACGAGAACTCTGCCTACGGCCCGGCCCACAACCCGTACGACACGGACCGCACCCCGGGCGGCTCCGGCGGCGGCACCGCGGCGGCCCTGGCTTCCGGCCAGGCCCCGCTGGGCATCGGCACCGACACCGGCGGATCCATCCGCCAGCCGGCCGCGCTCACCAACACCGTGGGTGTGAAGCCGACCTACGGCACCGTCTCGCGCTACGGCCTCATTGCTGCGGCGTCCTCCCTGGACCAGGCCGGCCCGTGTGCCACGACCGTGCTTGATACTGCGCTGCTCCACGAGATCATCGCCGGCCACGACGCTTTCGACGCCACCTCCGTGGATAAGCCGGTTGCCCCGGTTGTCGCCGCCGCCAAGGAAGGCGCCAACGGCGACCTCACCGGCGTCAAGGTGGGCCTTATCAAGCAGTTCGAGCGCGACGGCTGGCAGGACGGCGTCATGGAGGCCTACCACGCCGCCGTGGAGCAGCTGCGTTCCCAGGGTGCTGAGATCGTCGAGGTTGACTGCCCGCACTTCGACGACGCTCTCGCTGCGTACTACCTCATCATGCCGTGTGAGGTCTCTTCGAACCTCGCTCGTTTCGATGGCATGCGTTACGGCCTGCGTGTTGGCGACGACGGCACGCACTCCTCCGAAGAGGTCATGTCCATGTCCCGTGCCGCCGGCTTCGGCCCCGAGGTCAAGCGCCGCATCATGCTGGGTACCTACGCCCTGTCCGTCGGCTACTACGACGCGTACTACCTCCAGGCGCAGCGCGTGCGTACGCTCATCGCCCAGGACTTCGCCAAGGCCTTCGAGGTCGCCGACGTCCTCGTGTCTCCGACCACCCCGACCACGGCCTTCAAGCTGGGCGAGAAGGTCGAAGATCCGATGGCGATGTACAACTTCGATCTGTGCACCCTGCCGCTCAACCTCGCCGGCGTGTGCGGCATGTCCGTGCCGTCCGGTCTGGCTTCGGACACCAACCTGCCGACCGGCCTGCAGATCATGGCGCCGGCGTTCCAGGATGACCGCCTGTACAAGGTGGGTGCCGCGTACGAGGCTGGCCGCAACAAGTAGGCCTTAACGCGCATCAAGCCCCAGTTCACGCTGTGAACTGGGGCTTTCGTCTATGTCCTACTGTGCCGTGTCGTGCTCACGCGCGTACGCATTGAGTGTTCCTTTTACTGGTGGCGTCACTGCGCCCAGTTCTACAAGTCCGGGCACGGCATGCACGTGCCTTTGTTAGGGTAGGGGCCACGTAGACCTTAAGGAGGAGATCGTGTTCCGCGCGGCCCAAATCGTATCCCTCGTGTCGTTTGTCGCTCTTGTGACGTTGTTTGTACTGGCGGCCAAGGGGCTCTTGCAGACGACATCGGCTAGCCCGGTTATCTTGGTGTCCATCGCCGCGGTGCTGGTGGTTTCCACAACGGTTATGGGAGTCTTGGGGCTTCGCGCGCGGAGGGACAACCACCCCCGCGATTAGAAATGCTCATTTGAGTTAGGGTAGCCTTTGCTTCTAGTTGAACCTAGAGGAGGCACCATGAGCGCTGAGCAGCAACCTGCATCCGCACCGATCAACCCGTCGCCTGAGTGGACTGAGGGATTCAAAGCCGGGTATGCCGCCGCCTACGCCGAAGGCTATCGTGAGGGCATGGCGGCGGGCCGCGCCGATCTCTATGCCGCCTCCTACGCGGACCGCAAGCGCGCGAAGCACGATGCTAAGGCGCGCCGCTACCAGGAGAAGGAAGAACGGCGCGCGCAGTTCCTTGCAGCGGGCTCTGTCCAGCAGGAGTCACGGCCCGAACCGCCAAAGAAGAAGGGTCGCACAGCCATCGAGGCGACGATTACGGGCAAGGAGCAGATCTCGCCCGACATGGTGCGCCTCTTTGCGACGGCGCCGGGCATCATTGGGCGTGAGCTCGATAAGACAGACCACTACATCAAGATCCTGTTTGTCCCGGAGGGTGCCGATTACTCCTGGCCCTTCGACCTGGGGCACATCAAGGACACGCAGCCCAAGCACCTGCGCCCCGTAACCCGCACGTACACGCTGCGCACCGTGGACACGACGACGGGCGAAATGTCCATCGACTTCGTACTCCACGGCGACACGGGCTTGGCTGGTCCGTGGGCGCGCGACGTCCAGGTGGGCGAGAGCTTCGCCTTTGCTGGCCCCGGCGGCGGCTGGGCGCCGACGGCCGACTACGACCACTTCGTGCTCGCCGGTGACGAGGCGGCTGCGCCCGCGGTTGCCGCGGCGCTGGAGAAGATTCCGGCGGGCTCGACGGCGGTCGCTTTTATTGAGGTCGAGGCACCGGGCCACGAAATTCCTATGCCGGAGAACCCCGAGTCCGAGGTCCGCTTCGTCTACCGCAACGGAGAGATGCCCGGCACCGCGCTTTCCGATGCCGTCCGTACCTACCAGGTCCCAGATGGCAACATCGGCTGGTTCGTCCACGGCGTGGCTGAGATGATCAAGTCGCTGCGCCGCTACCTCTTTGTTAACCGCGGCGTATCGAAGCGCGACGCGTCGATCTCCGGGTACTGGCGCCTGCGCATGACCGAAGACGAGTGGCAGGCCTCCAAGCGGGACTTTGTCGCCGAGCTGGAAGTCGAAGAGGAAGCCGCCACGCGCGAGCTCTAGCCCACGACGGCAATGTTCCGAAAGCAATAAGCCCTGGTCGCGAAAAATGAGGATTTTTCGTGACCAGGGCTTATTGCTATTGGCATAGTGCCTTTGTGAGGAGGCTAAGGATGAACGTGCCGCGGCAGGCGCCAGACAAGGAGCGCGCCGACAGTGACGGCAATCCCGCCGAAGACGAAAAGTCCCGGGAAGGGGGCCGAAACATACCCGACTGCAGCGTAAATCACCTTACTCGCGAGGAGTGCGAGCCAATAGACGAGGACAAGCAGAGCGAACAGTGCGAGGATTTGCGCTGGCAGGCCGCGAACGCGCAAGCTCGCGAACAAGAGACCAGTCCCGGCCCCCATGTACCCCGCGAGAAGATAGGTGACGATGAAGCCGAGGACGGTGAGGGCGATGAGGCGCCAATCAGGTTGGGCAGCGGCGTAATCGACGTGCCCGTCAGGTAAATAGACCTCTGGTGTGGAATCGAAATAGACCTCGAAGGAGCTGTCGACGGGAACGCCAATTCCTTGCGCGACGTAGTGCGCGGCCGCAGCGATGATGCCGAATACCACTGAGCCGCAAATGATGACACCGTGGGTTGCGCGTTGCCATATCTTCTGTGGCATGTCGAGGCTGCGCAGCGTGCGAAACTGCGTCGCGGTGAGAGTTGCGAATACGCCCCAAAGGAACGCTGACCAGATAATCCAGCCAGCCGGGTTGATAGTGACGGCGTGGTAGTCGCGGGGAATGAAGTAATCGCCAATGGCGAGAACAATGATGAGAATGCCGAAGACGAGGGGTAGCGGTCGCTGGGCGGCAAAAAGAGTGGGCATGATAGGGCTCCTTAGTGCTTGGCGGCGGTGACGATGGAGTCGATGAGCTGCGCGTCGTCGGGGTGTTCTACTGTTACGGTGGCGGGCAGATCGGCTGGGGCATGAGTGGCGCGAACGAGCGCGCGCGTCGTTGGGCCGAGCGTCTGGCGGTCGAGGACTTCGGCGTCTAGTTCCTTAATGGCCGCGTCAACGGCGCTGGTTTCTCCGGTGAGCGAAGGGAATAGCGCGCGTTGCTCATCGAGTTGGACGGGGCCGGTGGCGATGCCGGCCTGAAGGATGACGAGGGCATCGGCAAGCCCGGCGAGGTCCTCGGCGCGATGCGACGAGATGAGGAGCGTCCAGTCCGAGGTCTGCGCAGCATGGTCGATGAGTATCTCACGCAACGTGGAACGAGTCGGGGCGTCGAGGCCGTTGAAGGGCTCATCGAGCAGCGTGATGGGAGTGCGGGCCGCAAGTGCCGTAATCACGGCGAGGATCTGTCGCTGGCCGGTCGAGAGCTTAGAACACCGCGACTTCTCTGCCAGGTCGAAGCGCTCGAGCAGGTTTCGGGCGTAGTCGAGGTCGAGCGCGCCTCGTGCACGCCGGGCGATATCGAGATGGTCGGCCACGGTCCAGCCAGCGAGCGCAATATCGTGCCCGGTCCGAGCGAGGGCGGTCGTCGCGCAGTCGACCGTACCGTCGGACGCCGGTAGATGCCCCGCAATGACCCGCATGAGCGTGGTCTTTCCGGCGCCATTGGGGCCGATGACTCCGTAGAGTCCGGGGGCAAGCTTCAGCGAGTCGGCGCGTAGGAAGTCTTTGACGTGGACGTCGTCGAGCGAAATGGTGTTCACGGCTGGTCTCCTTCGGCACGGATGAGATCGATGAGTTCTGTCTGAGATAGGCCGAGCGCGCGAGCCTCGGCGAGAAGGGGTGCGATGAAGTCCTCGCGCAGTGCTGAACGGCGTTGTTTCTGGACGTGGTCGCGGGCCTCGGGCGTGACGAACATGCCGAGCCCGCGCCGCTTTTCCAGCAGTCCTTCATCGTGGAGCACCGTGAGCGCCTTGGCAGCTGTGGTCGGGTTGACCGAGTGGAACGCGGAGAGCTCGTTGGTGCTCGGGGCGCGATCGCCGGGGCCGAGCTGGCCCGAGATAATCATGTCCCGAATGCCGCCAGCGAGCTGTTGATACAAGGGGCGGGAGTCGCTCATGGAGCCTCCTTTCGTTGTGAGTGTTAGGGAAAGGTGTTTGGGTTAGGGGGTTTACCACCTATGTGGGTAACCTTAGAGAAAAGAAGACCCGCGGTCAAGAGGAACCGCGGGCGTGGGGCTAATACATAAGCGGCGTACTGATGCGAAGCCCCACCGTGTCGCCAACGTCGGGCCGCGTGGTGGTTGAGGCGCGGAAGGTCGTGTCGGCTCCGACCTGGGCAGTGACCGAGAAACGGTTGTATTCGAAGAGCGCCGAGGTCACGATGGCATCGACAGCACCGGGAGTGCCGGGAGCGGTGAGCTCGACGTGGGAAGGCAGGACACCGACGCACGAGATGTCTGCGGAATCGGGCGCGGGCCACGAAAGACCAAACGAAGGACAGATCACCTCGTGTGCGTCGCGGTGGGCGTCGAGGATTGTGGCATCCGCGATGAACGCGGCCACTTGGGGACTCGCGGGGCGGGCGAGAAGTTTCTGCGGTGTGGCAACTTGCTGGATGCGGCCCTTGTCGAGAACCACAATCCGGTCCGCGATGGCCAAGGCCTCGGCGCGATCGTGGGTGACGTGGACCGTGGTGAGACCTTCGCGACGGGTGAGCGAGACGAGTTCGCGGCGCAGAGAATCACGCAGCGGCTCGTCGAGGGCGGAGAGAGCCTCGTCCAAGAGCAGCACGGTGGGATCGGCGACGATGGCGCGGGCGAGTGCGACGCGCTGGCGTTGTCCGCCGGAAAGGCTGACTGGCTTGCGGCGGCCGAAGTCGCCGAGACCGACCAGTTCGAGTGCACGGTGGACGCGGGCGCTGCGGTCTGCATGGCCGACCTTGGCCATTTTCAGCGGGTAGGCCACGTTGTCAGCGACGGACATATGTGGCCATACGGCGTGTTGCTGGAAAACCATCCCCATACAACGACGCTCCGGCGGTGTGTTTGAGATGTCCTTTCCATCGATGGAAATGGTGCCGGAGGTCGGCTCGAGGAAGCCCGCGATGGAACGCAATAGCGTGGTCTTTCCAGAGCCCGACGGGCCGACGAGTGCGATGAACTCATTGGAGTCAACGTCGAGCGAGACGTCGTCGAGGCCTTTGGCGCCATCGCCGAAGTCGACGGTGAGATGGGAAAGCGTGATGGATGACATGAATGTCCTAGTTCTTCAGACGAGGCGGACGGATGGTGAGCGCGAGGCCGACCACGCCGATGAGTGCGAAGAGCAACGAGAGCGCAGACGCTTGGTTGTAATTGCCGGCCTGTTGGAGGTTGAATACCTGCACGCCCAGAGTGGTGGTACCAGGTGAGATGAGCAGAATGGACACTGTGAGCTCGCGTACCGCAGTGATGGCGACGAGGACGGCGCCGGAGATCGCGGCAGGAATCGCCATGGCGCCTGTGGTGGATAAAAGAGCCCTAACTGGTCCAGCACCGGAGATGCGAGCGGCCTCCTCGACGGCAACAGGCGTGTTCTGTAACGGCGCGCGCACCGCTTGTAGCACCAGAGCCGTGAACGCACAGACATAGGCAAGCAGGATGATCCATACGGTGTTGTAGAGCTCGGTGTAGCGCCCGACGATGAGCCAGGCGACGCCGATGATGAGGCCAGGCAGCGCCGTGGGAAGCAGCACGAGCAGCGTCATCGCGGTATTGCCGAACAACCGAGTGCGCGTGACAAGTAGACCAATGAGCCAGCCCAGCACGCCGCAGATGAGCGCGGCGCCGAGTGCGAGCAGAGCGGAGTTGGTGAATCCATCGATGACGCGGGGATTGGACAGCGCCTTGGAGAAGTTGCTGAGCGAGATGGTGTCGAGCGTAAACGGCACGCCTGGGGCCGGGAGCAGAGCTCGGTAGGCGAGTCCGAGGATGGGCCCGAGCGTAACTGCGAGTCCAACCACCCAGCCGACGAGAGTGACGGGCCAACGCGCCGCGCCCAGCCGGAAGCGGTGTGACGTGCCCGTGTCCTGCAGCTTGGACGCCGCCCACATAGCAACGAGGTAATCAGCGATGACCGCCCCCAGACCGAGGAAGAGCAAAACCACGCCGACGGTACAGACCACCTGGAGTGGATTGTCCACGGTTCCGGAGTCCATGAAGCGATAGATCATCGTGGCCAGGGTCTCGAAGCGGGCAGGCGAACCGAGGATGGAGGGGATGCCGAAGTCAGCGAGGTTGGCAACGGCAGTGAGCGTGAATGCTGAGAGCAACGCGGGACGTAGCAGTGGCAATGTGATGGTGCGTAGCACGGTCCACGTCGAAGCGCCTGCGACGCGCGCGGCCTGCTCAAGATCGGCGGGAATGGAACGCAGACCCGCGGAGACAATGACATAGACCGTGGGATAGGAATGAACCATGAGCAGGAAGGTCACGCCGTCCGCGCCATAGATATTCCACACATCATGGTCGAAGATCTTGTTGAAGCCCTGTGCCGGCCCGAAGAGCTGCATCCACGCAATCGCGCCAATAAACGGCGGAACAAGCAATGGGGAAAGCAAGAACAGGCGGAGAACACTGGAACCCGCCGCATCAGTACGGTCAAGAAGAATAGCGATGATGGTGCCTATAACCACGGCCCCGACAGCGGAAAGCACTGTTGAAAACAGTGAGTTCCAGGCGGCTTGACCAAGCCCTTGATCAAACAGCAGCGGGATCTGGTTGCCGCCCATCGCAAGGGATACGACAAACGCGAGAGGTGTGGCGAAAAGCCCGAGGACTATCAGCCACACCCCGCCCCGCAACAGCGATACGGAAGAGCGCACGTTACTTCACAGCATTCTGGAAGAGCTCAACCGCGGCATCCTTATCGCCGGTGATGGTCTTCAGATCCTGATCCATGAGCTTGATGTCCTTGAGCTCCGGGGTACCCTCCGGGGTGCCAACGTCTTGGCGCACCGGCAGGTAGGACTGCTCGACGGCGAGCTTCTGGCCCTCTTCGCTCAGCAGGAAGTTGATGTAGGTCTGGGCGGCTTCCTTGGCTTCAGAGTCTGCGAAAACGCCAGCGGGCTCCGTGATATAGGGAACGCCTTCGGTGGGGTAGACGGTTTCCACCGGAGAGCCGTCGGCAGCGAGGTTACGGATGAGGTAATCCACGACCACACCAGCCGGGCGCGCGCCGGAAGCGATTTCCTGGGAAGCCGGGCCGTTGGACTCGGCAATCATCGGAGCGTTCGCGCCCAGCTTGGTGATCCATTCCTCGCCCAGTGCCGGGTCGTTCTTCCATACCGAAGTATTGAAGGCTGCCGCGCCGGAGACGGCTGGGTTCGGCATGACGAGCTTGTCCTTGTACTTCGGATCTGTGAGATCTGCCCAGGACTTGGGTGCGTCTGCTTCGTCGATGACATCAGTGTTGTACGCGATAACCGTGGGGATAATGCGTGTGCCCACGTAGAGGTTCTTCGAATCCTTGGCTTGGTCAATAACTGGCTCAGCATCGACGTCGGTGAGTTCCGCGAGATCGCCGGCTTCGGCATACTTTTCGAACGTGGCGGCATCGGCAGCCCAGAAGACATCCGCGCCGATGTCGCCGGATTCCTTCTCCGTGGCGATGCGCGCGTTAAGGTCGCCCGTACCCGCGCGGTAGACTTCCACCTCGATGTCGGGATTGGCTTCCATGAACGCCGCGTTGATTTCGTCGACCTTTTCTTCCGGCTCTGATGTGTAGACAGTGATGGTTGTCTTCTCACCACTTGCTGCAGAGTTATCCGATACCCCTTTTTCGGACGCAGGTTCTGCGCAGGAAGCTAACAAGGTGACGGCTGAGAAGGCCGCACAGGCAGTCAGGAAGCGAGGCATAGACATGAAAATCCTCCACGGAGAGTGATAGTCGAGATTAATGACTCAAAGATCAAACCCCGTGAAGGTGAACAGTGGCTCGCGACCGTATGAATTATGGATGAATTCGTGTTACCTAGCTAGCGAATGTCGGACAGGGAGTACGCAGCGCCAGCGGCAGCACCGGTGACGGCGAGGACAGCTGGCCACGCACCGATCTTCTTAGCCAGCGGGTGTGAGGCGCCGAAGGCACCAAGATAGATGGCGGACAGCGCCGTGGTGGTGATTGGATCGGTCTTGGCGAGCCAGCTGCGGCCGGCCCAGAGACCAGCGGCGCCGAGGACAACGCCGCCGAGCGGGCGGATGCCGGTTTCGCGTGCGGTGAGCCAACCGCCGATGAGGCCGAAGGCGACGGTGGTGGCGGTGGAGACGGTCTGCGGTTTCTTAATGTCGATGGATCCCATGGCACACAGTGTAGGCGCGGCCGCGACCACTTGGGGCGGCTTCGCTAGACTCGCGGGCTATGACCGTGCCCACATTTGCCTCTCACTCTGAAGTCCCACCGGAACGCGACGCGTGGCGTGCGATGTTCGCGCTTTCGCTGGGATTCTTCGTCTCGCTGCTCGACCAGTCGATGATTGCGGTCGCCCTGCCGGGCATCCAGCACGGATTTGAGGCAACGGTGGGTCAGGTGATGTGGGTGAGTTCCATCTATCTACTCGCCGTCGTGACCCCGCTGCTCTTTACCGGGCGCTTGGGCGATATCTATGGACAAAAGAAGATGTTCCAGTTCGGTATTGCCCTGTTTGGCGTCGGTGCGCTGGCCTGCGCGTTGGCGCCTAATATCGGGTTTCTCATCGCGGCGCGAGGGCTGCAGGGACTCGGTGCTTCATTGCAGATGCCGCAGACGATGGCCGTTATCAACCGCATCTTTGCGCGCGAGCGCCGCGGGCATGCGCTTGGCGCGTGGGGGATCATCGGCTCCGTCGCGTCGCTCGCGGGCCCGCTGCTTGGTGGTTTCGTTGTGGGCGCTTTTGGCTGGCAGGCGGTGTTCTGGGTGCACGTCCCGTTTGTCATTGCGGCCATCGTGCTTTCGCAGCGCTGGGTCCCAGTGCTGGCGACCACGGCGCGCCGGGTGGACTACGCGTCCGTCGCGGTCTCGTTCGTGGCGCTTGCGGCACTCGTCTACGGCATCCAGGAAGGCCCGGGGACCGGCTGGGCTGGCTGGGTCTGGGGCCTGATGGCCGTGGGCATCGGCGGGCTTGTGGCATTCGTGTGGCTGCAGTCGACGGCGGGGAAGCGCGGTACCGAGGCGCTCGTGCCTCTGCCGCTGTTTAAGGACCGTAATTATTCGGCCGGGTCTTTGGCGATTGTGGCCATGGGATTCATGGCGGCGTCGATGATGCTGCCGGTGATGATGTGGCTTCAGGAGGTCAAGGGCTTGGGCGCTGGCATGGCGGGCATGATTGTCGCGCCGATGGCGATTATCTCGCTGGCCGTCTCGCCGATCGCGGGCGCACTGGCTGACAAGGTGGATCCGCGGCGTCTCGCCACGACCGGTTTCGTAGTGCTGATCGGAACGCTCATTGGGATTTGTGTGTTGATGCGCTCTGACGCTGGGGCATGGTGGCTGTGCGTGCCCATGGCGCTGTTGGGCGTCGGGCAGTCCTTTATCTGGGGCTCGAATGCCGCGACGACGATGCGCGATACTCCGGCGCCGCTCATGGGCGCGGCCTCGGGTGTCTACAACACCTCGCGGCAGGTGGGCTCCGTGATTGGCGTGTCAGCGGTGTCCGCGGTCGTGCAGTCGGTGGAGGGCTCTGGCGGCATGGCGAACTCGCTGTTCGTCATTGTCGCGGCGCTGGTTGTGGGACTTATCGCATCCTTGTTCTTCAGAGACACGTTGGCAGCTGCTGCACGATAGGCGCCAGCGCGGTAAGTTGGAATCTATGCGCCTTGCAGTACTTACCTCCGGTGGCGATTGCCCCGGTCTCAATGCCGTTATTCGCGCCGTCGTGCGCACCGCCTCCAACGAGTTCGGCGACACCGTCGTCGGCTACGAGGACGGTTGGGTTGGTCTCATGGAAGACCACCGCCGTGACCTCTATGATGATGCGGAAATCGACCGTATCCTCCTGCGCGGCGGTACCATCCTCGGTACCGGCCGCCTGCACCCGGATAAGTTTAAGGCGGGCATCGACCAGATAAAGGCCAACATGGCTGACGCTGAGGTAGACGCGCTCATTGCCATCGGCGGTGAAGGCACGCTCAAGGGCGCGAAGTTCCTTTCTGACAATGGCATCCCGGTCATCGGTGTTCCGAAGACCATTGACAACGACGTCAACGCCACCGACTACACCTTCGGTTTCGATACCGCGGTTTCCGTTGCGACGGACGCCATCGACCGTCTGCACACCACGGCAGAGTCCCACAATCGTATCCTCATCGTCGAGGTTATGGGCCGCCACGTGGGCTGGATTGCGCTGCATGCCGGCATGGCCGGTGGCGCGCACTACACCGTGATTCCTGAGGAGCCGTTCGATATCGCGGATATTACGAAGGCGATGGAACGCCGCTTCCAGATGGGTGAGAAGTACGGCATCATCTGTGTGGCCGAGGGCGCTCTGCCCAAGGAAGGCACGATGGAGTTCCAGGAAGGCGGCGTTGACCAGTTCGGCCACCAGACCTTCAACGGCATTGGCCAGGTCATTGCCAGCGAGATTCACAAGCGTACGGGTTATGACGTGCGTACCACGGTGCTTGGCCACATCCAGCGCGGTGGTACCCCGACTGCGTACGACCGCGTTTTGGCGACGCGCTATGGCGTTCACGCTGCGCGCGCCGCACACCGCGGCGAGTCTGGTATGTGTGTTGCGCTCCACGGTGAGAACATCGACCTCGTTCCGCTCGAAGACGCAGTGGGCAAGCTGAAGATCGTGCCGAATGGCCGCTATGCCACGGCGCGTGCGCTTTTCGGATAAACATTTCACAGCTTCGTCGAAGGCCGCTTGAGGATTTTCTCAGGCGGCCTTGTGCATGTCTGCTTGGTCATGTTCCAAAATGTGAGATTGATTTCTCAACCTATGGGCGCTAGTGTTCATTCCATGAGCACGCAGAGTGATTCCCGACAGGTCGCCGCGGCCACTCCGGCGACGCAGACGACGGCAGCGCAGGACCGTGCCGCGCTTATTGCCGCGCTCGGTTTCCCGGTGCTCGTGATTATTGGCGGCATCGTGGGCTACCTCGCGCCCGATACTGCGCATTCGTTCGCGTCGTGGGTCACGTCATTGCTGGGCGTCATCATGTTTGGCATGGGTCTTACGCTGCGTCCCGTCGACTTCGTAGTGGTGGCCAAGCGTCCGCTGCCGGTGCTCATCGGCGTCGTCGCACAGTTCGTCATCATGCCGCTGGTCGCTGTGGTCGTCGTCAAAGTTCTGAACCTGCCGGCGGGTATCGCGGCGGGCGTCATCCTCGTGGGCTGTGCGCCTGGCGGTACGAGCTCCAACGTCGTGTCCTACCTAGCCCGTGGCGATGTTGCGCTGTCGGTGACGATGACATCCATCTCGACGCTGCTCGCGCCGGTGTTGACGCCGCTGCTCACGCTGTGGCTGGCGGGGGAGTACATGCCGGTGAGCGCGGGCTCGATGGCCATGTCCATCGTCAAAGTCGTGCTGGTGCCGGTCGTCGGCGGTCTGCTCGTGCGCATGCTCGTCCCGAAGATCGTGGAGAAGATCCAGGCAGCGTTGCCGTGGATCTCCGTGGCGGCGATCGCAGCTATCGTGTGCATCGTGGTGGGCGGCGCGCACGACAATATCGCGACTGCGGGTGCGCTGGTTCTCGCGGCCGTCATCCTGCACAACGGCTTTGGTTACCTGCTGGGCTACCTCACGGGTAAGTTCACCGGCCAGCCGGTGGCGGCGCGCCGCACGATGGCCGTCGAGGTAGGCATGCAAAACTCCGGTCTGGCGACCTCGCTGGCGAGCGCCTACATGAATCCGCTGGCGGCGCTGCCGGGGGCGGTGTTCTCCGTGTGGCACAACCTGTCTGGCGCACTGTTGGCGGCAGGCTGCCGCTGGTCGGACGCGCGCAAGGCCTAGGCCCTAGGTCAGGTGGACCTCGACGGTAGGGATGTCGGAGGAGACGAAGTTCGTGGCCTCGGTGATGCTGATAGGCGGCTGGCCCTCGCCGAAGGAAAGTGTGTCGCCGGGCTTGAGTAGCGGGCCGCGGGCGGCGTAGTCGATGAGGTTGGCCATGCGGTAGTAGAGGTCCGTCGGGTCGCCGGTAAAGCCTTGAATCTGGATTTCCGGGTGGCCGAGGGCCGGCATGCCCACGGTGCCCGCGTTGATGGTGCGGCCCTCGCCGGGCGTGATCCATGCCGTGGCGAGATAGTGTGGGGCTTCGTCGCGCGCGACGGCCTCGGCATAGATATCGGGCTGGGCGATGACGCGGCCCAGATCGTTGCGTACGCCCACGACGCCGGGCAGCGTGCAGAGCGCCGCGGTGGCCTCGGCGAGGATGCGCAGCTGGGCGAAGACACCCTCGCGCGACTCGTTGTCTGTGCCAGGAAGCGCGGGCTCGACCTGGGCGATGCTTACGATGGAGCGTACCTTCGTCGGATCAAAGCTTCCCGTGAGAATGGGGTGCGCGATGGGAGCCGACTCGCCCACCATCGTGCCGGCAGTCTGCGCGAAGGCGATGGTGGCCACGTTGTTGATGGCCACGGAGAAGGCCCCGTCATCCTTGGGCGCCGGGGTGAAGGAACCGAGGCGCGGACCAAAGTAGTTGGAGAGCGCGGTGCGGATCTTCATCATGACGTCGGCCTCGCTGTCGAGGAGGACGAGCGTAAAGCGTTGACGGGCGAGGTGGGCGCGGTTGACGGCAAAGGGAGTAGGCACGGCGGATTCCTTCGAAGCTAGACGGCGGGCAGAGTAAGAGCAGGGACGTCCTTGCCCACGACCCACGTGGACTCGACGAGCGTGCGGGGCTGTTCGCCCTCGGCCAGAAGCACTGTGGCGCCGGCGGTTGGGGGATTGGGGGACAGGGCGGCATCGGCAAGCTGGGTGAGGCCTTGGAAGAGCTCCATGGGGCCGGTGCTGCCGGGCGCGACCTGGAGCTCCGGCAGGCCGTAGCGGTGCAGGCCCATGGTGTAAGCGCCGTAGCGACCGTCTTCCTCGTAGAGCCAGACCGGGGCGAGTGCGTAGGACAGTGGGCCCTCGTCAACGGCTGCTCGGAAGACGTCGGCGTCGACTGTGGCGGCCGCGCCCGTGTTGTGAATGGCGAGGGCGTCGGGAACGAGCGCGGCGGTGAGGCGCGCGTGGGTAAGGGCGAACTCGACGGGGCTGACCAGGAGGTTCTCTGTGGCGTAGGTGATGACGACGACCATGCCGGTGGCGTCTTTAAGGTGCGGGGCGCTGGCGCGTGCCAGCAACGGGTGGCCGGTCTGCGCGTCAGGGAGGACGGACTCCGTGCGCCGGATAAGGACGAGGTAGTCGTTCTCCACGAGGGCGAAGAGGCCGGTGCCTTCCTCGACCTCCGCGGGAAGCTCGAGAAGCTGGGCGTCGAGAGCGTTCAGCCTTTCACCGAGCTGGTCGAGGGTGGGCAGTGTGGGGTAGAGACCCAAAGCGAGGCGCGGTTCCATGGCGCCCAGATTATGCGAAGAGCGCCTGTAGTGCAGCCGTCGCGTGGTCAAAGGTAATTCTTTCCTGCTCAATGCGGAGACACCCGGTGGAGGAATGCTCGGTGAGCCAGTCGAGGCAGTGGTGCTCGGCGGGCGTGAGGTGGGTGAGGGCGGAGGTGGAGGGGCGGGGCTCCTCGACGGCGAGCGCTAGATGTCCTAGGCAGAGGAGTCGAATTTGAGACGAGTCAGGGTGTGCACATTCGCCGTCGCGGCAATGTTTCCTGTGCTTAGCGTCATGAAGATGAGACTATCGGAGGGAGCCGACATGAGGCAGCGGAATAAGCAGAGAAGTGGACCTGTGTTCGAAGTTCGATCCGCATGGCGCCTCGCGTCGGGCGACGTATTAAGATAGCCCCCATGACTGCTGCGATGTATGACCTGATGGACTACGACGAGGTCCTCGAAAAGTTTGAACCGGTGATGGGCATGGAGGTCCACGTCGAGCTCAACACGAATACGAAGATGTTCTCTACCTCCGCCACGAACTTCAACGCGGCCCCGAACTCCAACGTGGACCCGGTCTGTCTGGGTCTGCCGGGCGCGTTGCCGGTTGTCAACCACGATGGCGTCGAGGGAGCCATGAAGATTGGCCTGGCGCTCAACTGCAAGATTGCAGAGTCCTCCCGCTTCGCGCGCAAGAACTACTTTTACCCGGACCAGCCGAAAAACTACCAGATCTCCCAGTACGATGAGCCGATTGCGTACGACGGCTACCTCGACGTCGTTCTTGAGGACGGCACCGAGTGGCGCGTGGAAATCGAGCGCGCCCACATGGAGGAAGACACCTCCAAGCTCACCCACATCGGTGGCGCGGACGGCCGCATCTCCGGCGCAACCTCCTCGCTCGTGGACTGCAACCGTGCAGGCATCCCGCTTATTGAGATCGTGACCAAGCCGATCATCGGCGCGGGCGAACGTGCCCCCGAGGTCGCCAAGGCCTACGTCGGCGCCCTGCGCGAGCTCGTCGCGGCCCTCGGCGTCTCCGATGCCCGCATGGACCAGGGTTCCATGCGTGTCGACTCCAACCTCTCCCTGCGCCCTATCGGCCAGGAGGAGTTCGGTACTCGTACCGAGACCAAGAACATCAACTCGCTGCGCTCCGTCGAGCAGGCCGTGCGCTTCGAGATGCAGCGTCAGGCGCAGGTCCTCGAAGACGGCGGCACCATCGACCAGGAGACCCGCCACTACCAGGAGGTCGACGGCACGACCTCCAAGGGCCGTCCGAAGGAGACGGCGGAGGATTACCGCTACTTCAATGACCCGGATCTCCCGCCGGTGAAGGTCTCCCGCGAGTGGGTCGAGGAAGTCCGCAAGACCCTTCCGGAGATGCCGTGGATCCGCCGCGCCCGCATCCAGGAAGAGTGGGGCCTCAAGGACGAGGAGATGCGCGACCTCGTTAACGCCGGTGCACTTGACCTCATCATCGCCACCACCGAGTCTGGCGCGAAGCCGGACGAGGCCCGTTCCTGGTGGGTCTCTTACCTCTCCGGTAAGGCTAATGAGGCCGGCACGGAGCTCGCCGCCCTGGACATCACCCCGGCCCAGGTTGCCCGCGTCATCGCTCTTGTGAACGAGGGCAAGCTCACCAATAAGCTGGCCCGTCAGGCCGTCGACGGCGTCCTGGCCGGCGAGGGCGACGTCGACGAGGTTGTCGCAGCTCGCGGCCTTGAGGTCGTCCGCGACGACGGTGCCATCGAGGCCGCTGTCGACGAGGCACTTGCCGCCAACCCGGACATCGTCGAGAAGTACAAGGCTGGCAACAAGAAGGTCACCGGCGCCATCGTCGGTGCCGTCATGAAAGCCACGCGCGGCAAGGCTGACCCGGCTCAGGTCAACCAGCTCATCGCGAAGAAGCTGGCTTAAAGCGTAGAGCTTTCCCGTGCCACCGCTGCGGCGGTGGCATTTTTATTGGGAACACTTTCCATTATGCGAGGTCACAGGCTATTTCTGTACCCTCGATTGCATGACAATTTCTACCAAGGTCCTCCAAAAGACCTCTCCTGATGCCCCCTTTAAGGTCGCGACCATCGAGCGTCGCGAC
This sequence comes from Corynebacterium sp. CMW7794, assembly GCF_001563605.1. NCBI lineage: Bacteria > Bacillati > Actinomycetota > Actinomycetes > Mycobacteriales > Corynebacteriaceae > Corynebacterium > Corynebacterium sp. CMW7794. Next base: position 27,600 of record NZ_KQ961710.1, on the reverse strand, counting down.
CCGCGCGCTGACGATGTCGTCATCGACATCAAGGCTGCGGGCATCTGCCACTCCGATATCCACACCATTCGCAACGAGTGGGGCGAGGCGCACTTCCCGCTTACCGTCGGCCACGAGATCGCCGGCGTCGTCGCGGCCGTCGGCGAGAACGTGACGAAGTTCAAGGTCGGCGACCGCGTCGGCGTGGGCTGCCTCGTCAACTCTTGCGGTGAGTGCGAGCAGTGTCGTAACGGACAGGAGCAGAACTGTCTCAACGGCAACGTGGGCACGTATAACTCGGAGGACGTCGACGGCACGATTACTCAGGGCGGCTACGCCCAGAAGGTCGTCGTCAATGAGAACTTCGTGTGCACCATCCCGGACTCCATCGACTTCGATCACGCCGCACCGCTGCTCTGCGCCGGTATTACGACCTACTCGCCGCTGGCCCGTTGGGACGTCAAGCCTGATCAGAAAGTCGCCATCGTGGGCCTGGGTGGCCTTGGCCACATGGGCGTGCAGATCGCCGCGGCCAAGGGCGCGGACGTCACCGTCATCTCGCGCTCGACTCGCAAGGAAAAGGAAGCCCTGGAGCTCGGTGCCAACCGCCTTCTGGCTTCGGGCGACGATCCGGACTTCTTCAAGAACCACCGTGGCGAGTTCGATCTCATCCTGTCGACCATCTCCGCGCCGTACTCGCTCGACCAGTACCTGGGCCTGCTCAAGCCGCGCGGCATCATGTCCGTCGTGGGCTTGCCGCCGGAGGAGATGGGCATCCACATGAACCGCCTCATCGGCGGCGGCAAGGTGCTCACCGGTAATAACATCGGCGGCATCGCCGAGACCCAGGAAATGCTCGACTTCTGCGGCGAGCACGGCATCGGCGCCGTTATCGAGAAGATCGGCGTGGACGACGTCGACGCCGCCTACGACCGCGTGGTGAAAGGTGACGTGAAGTTCCGCTTCGTCATCGACACCTCCACCTTCGACGCCTAAGAATTCCACGCTCATGCCCGGCTCCGGCCGGGCGTGTTGCGTTTTCACAGCTGCCCGGACGTACCGTGGAGTTGTCGCACCATGTGCTGAAGGATTTCAACAAAGCAGGGGAGTCCGTCCTCGCTGAGATGGCTCTCGCGAAGGAAAAGTCCGATGCCCCGCTCGATAAGGCCCTCGCGGCTTTCGATACCGACTTCGCGAGGAGCGTAAAGGCCGAACGCGCCGCTCGCGTCGAGGGCTTCCGCCAAAGCGTCCGCGACGCTTTCGGTCGCCTCTCAGCCCGCGTCGGCTTAGCTTTGGGTTTATGGCGCCTTGGACGTCGTGAGAAGGCCCGAAGCGCCATAAACCCAAAGCCAAGGAGGCAATGCGCGCCCGGCTGAAAGCTGGCTGTGGGTTCTTATTGTTTCGGCCCGTGCAGCGTGGCCTGAATTGATAGAACCCACAGCCGCGAGTCGCCTCATCCAAGCCAGAGAATCGTGGTCTACCCCACGCTAGTGCATAGATGCAGGAAATCTCACCATTCCACAACCGGCGCGGGGGAGTAGCCGGGGGTATTGTGGATGGCGATTGCCTTCCGCCGAGGGGTGCGGTGTGAGTGCATGGAAAACTGCTGTCAACTAAAGGAAAACGTGTCTTTTAACAAGACAATTGGTATCGCATTATCATTCGTCGGCTTGCTCGTCGGCGCTGGATTCGCCACGGGACAGGAGGTGGTCCAGTACTTCACGTCCTTTGGTGTGAGCGGCGTATGGGGCATCATCGTCGCAGGCCTCATCATGGCCTTGGCCGGCACGGTGTTCCTCCAGCTGGGTTCGTACTTCCATGCCTCGGCGCACTCGGACGTATTCCGCCACGTCACGCACCCGATTATCTCGCGGTTCCTTGACGTCTGCGTCATCTTCACGCTGTTCGCCGTCGGCTTGGTCATGCTCGCCGGCGCGGGCTCGAACCTGTCCCAGCAATTCGGCATTGACGCGTGGATAGGCTCGGCTATCATGGTCGTCCTCGTCCTTGTCGCGGGCATGCTCGACGTTGACAAGGTCTCGCAGGTTATCGGTGCGCTTACCCCGCTCATCATCATCGCGGTCCTCGGCGTAGGAATTCACGCCCTGCTGAATATGCCGGCCGATCCGGTCGAGTCGATGAATATCGCAGCCCAGACGGAAAGCCCCATTAACAACTGGCTGGTCTCCGCGCTCAATTACTGCGGTCTTGCGCTCATCCTCGCCGTGTCCATGTCTCTCGTCATTGGCGGCGACAACATCAGCCCGCGCGAGGCAGGCTGGGGCGGCCTTATCGGTGGCATCTCCTACGCCATCCTCATGGGCATCGCCGGATTCGTGCTGCTCATGCGTCCGGACGCCGCGGGCTCGGATATCCCGATGCTCACCCTCGTCAACGAGATCAACCCCACGCTGGGTCTGCTGATGGCCATCACCATTTACCTTATGATCTTCAACACGGCCATCGGCATGTTCTACGCGCTGGGCAAGCGCCTGACCTCCACGCGCCCGCACCTCTACCGTCCGGTCTTTATCGTAGGCACGCTGGTTGGCTTCGCCTTCTCCTTCGTCGGCTTCAAGGAGCTCATGGGTTCCGTCTACCCGGTCCTTGGCTACTTGGGCATCGTCATGGTCGCCGTCCTTGTCGCCGCGTGGCTCCGTGGTCTGTCCAAGATTCAGGACGAGTCCATTCGCCGCGACCGCATCCGTGCGTTGCTCGCGCTCAAGCTGCACCCGGATAAGGAATACGACGAGAAGTTCGACGAAGAAATCGGCCAGCATGTGGTCGACTCCAACATGGAGGACGAGGCCCTTTACGAAGAACTCGTCACCGAGGTGACGGAGAAGCTCGATGCCGATGAGGACGTTGATTTCTCCCTCGACGATTTCGACGAGGATGCCCACGATGTCACGGATTACACCGAACTCGACGGCGTTGAGGAAGGACGTTCCGACGAAGAAATCGCGGAGTTCCTCGAGGACACCGTCAAGAACATCGACGAAGAGCCGACTGCTTCCAAGTAATCGTTAGAGGCCGACCGTAGGGTTCCCAAGCATGGGCCCTGCGGTCGTTTCGCATATAAGGGCACAATGGGCAGCATGGATGACTACACGCTCGCCGCCGACCGCTATGACGACATGACCTACCGCCGGGTTGGCACCTCCGGCCTCAAACTCCCGGCCCTGTCTTTAGGCCTGTGGCAAAACTTCGGCCACGACACCACCCTCGACGCCCAAGCCGCCATCCTTCGCGCGGCCTTCGACCAAGGCATTACGCACTTCGACCTTGCGAATAACTACGGTCCCGGTCCCGGCGCCGCCGAAGAGAACTTCGGACGCCACTTCGCCAGGGACTTCCAGCGCCACCGTGACGAGATGATTATCTCTACCAAGGCGGGCTTTGAGATGAACCCCTCGCCCTACGGCACAGGCGGTTCGCGCAAGTACCTCGTGAGCTCCCTCGACGCCTCGCTGCGCCGCCTGGGCCTCGACTACGTGGACATCTTCTACCACCACTGCCCGGACCCCGAGACCCCACTCGAGGAGTCTCTCGGCGCCCTGCGCGACATCGTGGCGGCGGGCAAGGCCCTCTACGTTGGAATCTCCAACTACGACGCGGAGCTCACGGCCGAGGCCGCGGACTTCATGGAGGAGGAAGGCTGCCCGCTCCTTATCCACCAGCCGCGCTACAACATGCTCGACCGCTGGGTGGAGGAGGATGGCCTCCTCGAGGTCGCCGCGGACGCAGGCTTGGGCGTCATCTGCTATTCGCCACTGGCGCAGGGGCGTCTCACGGATCGCTACCTCGACGGCATCCCCGCGGACTCCCGTATCGCCCGCGCTCCCGGCAACGGTGCGCTTGAAGCAGACTGGCTTTCCGATGCCGCCTTAACCTCCCTGCGTGCACTCAACGACATTGCAGGTGAACGCGACCAAACGTTGGCACAAATGGCACTGGCCTGGATTCTGCGCGACCGCGGCGAACAGACCGTCACCTCGGTCGTCAACGGCGCCTCGAGTGTCGCCCAACTCGAGTCGAACCTGCACGCACTCGATAACCTCGACTTCAGCGACGCTGAGCTGGAGGCCATCGATTCAGCTCTCGTAACGAACGACGAGAAGTAAACAGTCCCCCTCTCATGCACAAGCTCGATCGTGCATGACGGGGCTGTTTTCTTTGTATCTGTGCTTAGTGCAGCAGCAGCTTAAGGGTGAGCCCCGTCATGACGCAGCCAATCGCGAAGTTGATGCCGCGCCACACGTTGGGGCGGGCGAGGACGTGGGCGAAGCGCTGGGATCCGAAGCCGACCAGGGGGAACCAGCAGAAGGACGCGCAGATGGAGCCGGCGGCGAAGACCCAGCGGCCTTGTTCGCCGTATTGGTTGGCGATACCGCCGAGCATGACGAGCGTGTCCACATAGGCTGCGGGGTTGAGCCACGTGAGCGCCATGGCGCCGAGGACCGGCTTGACCCAGGTCGCAGCCGGAGCGGTGCGCACCAGGGTCTGGACGGCGGAGGAAGAATTGGGGGAGGTGGAGGGGGCATCGGAAGGCTCGGTGTGCTCAATGACGAGGGTGTCGCCCTGAGGCTTGAAGGCGTCGCGAAAGCAGAGGTACGTGAAATAGGCGAGGTAGATAACGCCAGCGTACTTGAGGACTGTGAGGACCATGGGATGGCGGTCCACGAGGTAACCCACGCCGACGGTGCCGGCGAGGATGAGGATGACGTCGGAGAGTGCGCAGGCCAGCACAATCGCGCCGATATGGTTGCGTTTAATGCCCATCTTGATGATGTAGGCATTCTGGGGACCGATGGCGATGATAAGCGACAGACCGAGGGCGAAACCGGCGACGAGGATTGACATGCTTTGAAAAGTAGTACGGGGGTTATATGAAGTCCATTTACATCTTCTTCATTCGATTAAGATGAGCTTCATGAACCAGGTACAGGTGGATACGCTGCTTGCCATCGTGGAAGAAGGCAGCTTTGAAGTGGCGGCGGCGGTGCTGGGGATTTCACCCTCGGCGGTAAGCCAGCGCATCAAGGCGTTGGAGTCCGATACAGGACGCGTGCTGCTGCGACGCACGACGCCGGTCGAACCCACAGAGGCCGGCGAAATCCTCGTGCAGACCGCGCGACGGATCGCGTTGGTCCAGGCGGAGGCGCAGGCGCAGCTTGATGCGCGAGTGCGTTCTATTCCGTTATCGGTGGGAGTCAACGCAGACAGCCTGCATTCGTGGTTTCAACCGGTCATCGGGAAGGTGGCAGGGCTGGGCGGTGCGACGTTGCGGCTGCGCGTGGAAGACGAGACGGAAACGCTGGGCATGCTGCGCCGCGGCGACGTGCTGGGCGCCGTGACGAGTGAACATACTCCGGTCGCAGGCTGCGAGGCGTCGCGGCTGGGGACCATGCGCTACTACGCGATGGCCTCGCCGGGATTGCATAAGCGCGCGTGGGAAGAAATGCCGATGGTGCTATACAGCAAGCAGGACCCCGTGCTGAAATCGACGCTCCGCGGGTTGGGTCTGGAGCTGCGGGAGATGCGCGGACGGCGTAACTTCGTGCCTGCCATCGATGCCTACAACGAAGCCGTGCGGGTTGGCTTGGGCTGGGGCATGATCCCAGAAATCCAGGCCGAGGCGCTTCTAGAAAGCGGCGAGCTCGTCGTCCTCGACAACGTGCATCTCGACCTGGAATTGTGGTGGCAGCGCTGGCGCTTGGACTCGGAGATGCTCGATAAGCTCACCGAGTTTGTGCACGAGGCTGCGGCAGAACTGCGTTAGGCGTTACTTGCCTGCGACGGCGGGACCGAAGAGATCAATCTGGAACTGCTCCGGGTTCTTGATGTGCTCGCCGGCGGGAAGCGCGCCGGGCAACGTGGTGCCCTCAGCGAACGGGGCACCGCCGAGGCGGTCGCGGTCGTGCGGCTGCGCCAGCCACGACATGTCCGGACCAACGGGCACGATCTTGGTGGGGTTAATCTCCGTGTGCACCATGTAGTAATGCTGCTTGATCTCGGTGAAGTCGGTGGTGTCGCCGAAGCCCGGGATCTGGAACAGCTCCTGCAGGTAGCCGCGGATATTCGGCATTTCTGCCGTCTTCTCGCGTGAGCATTTGAAATGGCCGTAGTAGACCGGATCGAAGCGGATGAGGGTGGCAAAGAGACGGATATCCGTCTCCGTGATGTGGTCGCCCACCATGTAGCGCTGCGTGCCCAGGCGCTCCTCAACGAAGTCGAGCGCCTCCCAGAGTTGGTTGTAGGCTTTCTCATAGGCCTCTTGGGAACCCGCGAAACCAGCGCGGTATACGCCGTTATTGATGTTGTGGAAGATGTACTCGTTGAGCTTTTCCATCTCCTCGGCGTGCTGAGTGGGGTAGAGATCTGGCGCGCCCGCGCGCTGGAAGTCGGTCCACTCCGTGATGAAGTCACGGACGATCGTGTTGTACGAGTTCGTCACCACGCGCTTCGTGGATTCCTCCACGATGGCCGGCACTGTGATGCCGCGCGGGTAGTTGGGGAAGCGGTTGAAGTAGGCCTCCTGAAGGCGCTTCGTACCGAGTACCGGATCGACCTCGCCGGGATCCAGATCGAAGGTCCAGGAGCGCACGTCGTGTGTCGGGCTGGCTAGACCGAGCGAGAGCGTGTCCTCGAGCCCCATGAGTCGACGGGTGATGACGGCGCGGTGTGCCCACGGGCAGGCGCGTGCCGCGACGAGGCGGTAGTGGCCGGCTTCCATGGGCCAGAAGAACGTGCCGTCGTCCTGTGCGGTCGGCTCGGAGACGCTGGGGGAGATGCGGTCTTCGATGTAGGTGGTGTCGCGGACGAATTCGCCGTCCGGAGAGGCATTGCGCGCGTCGCCGGCCCAATCCGTTGCGGTGTCCTGAGTGGCCATTGCGGGTCCCTGCCTTAAAGTTGCGCCTAAAGTTGTGCATGTGTCAACAAAATATTTAACCTTAGAATAGTCCGAGCTTTCCCGTCGTGCAAAACAACGCCTCGGTAACAATCGGCGCGCCCCACGGCAAACTCCCAGGAACTGCTCTACATTCGGAAAGTATGACCGACAAAAACAGGCCCGATAACGCACGCGACTTCGACGACGTCGACGTCCCGACCTATAGCCCGAGCACCGGCTCCTCGCCTGCGAGCAAGTCTTTCGGCGACCGCGCCCAGCCCCAGCAGGTGGGAGGCTCGCCGGAGACCATTAGCTTTGACTCGGCCGCAAAGAAGCAGCCCCCGGCGGAGACCACGCAGTTCGCGCAGACTTCCGAGGATTACTCCAAGCCCGCTGAGGTGCGCAACGAGACGGTTGACATGGCCGCCCCTACCCAGCACTTCGACCCGAATACGAACGCCGCGCCCGTCGCCGTCGCTGAGGCGGAGGAGGGTCCGACCCCGGAGGAGCAAAAGGCTGCCGATGCCCGTGCCAAGCGTGAGCAGCGGAAGGCTGACCCCCGCCGCGGCACCCTCGACTTCGGCCTCCTCTTCGTCCGTATCGCGCTGGCCCTGTACCTCATCGTCGCCGGTGTTGGCACCTTCTTCGGCCTCGGTGAAGCCCAGGGGCTTTCCGAGCTGGAGACCTCGTTCGCTGGCTACGCCCTGCCGCAGGTCCTCGCCATCGCGGTGCCGACGCTCCAGCTCATCGCCGGCGTCTTCCTGCTGCTCGGCCTGGTCACCCCGCTGGCATCCATGCTGGGCCTGGTTGTCACCGGCTTTGCTGCCATTCATGAGCTTACGCAGTCGAGCGCTGGCCTCAACCTGTTCAACTGGCCGGACGCCATGTGGCTGTCCATCGTCCTCTTGCTGGTAGCCTTCGCCCTGCAGTTCACCGGCCCGGGCGTTATCTCCTTCGACTTTGGTCGCTCCTGGGCTCGCCGCCCGCTGGCCTCGTCCTGGATCTTCGTCGTCATTGGTATCGCTATCCTCGTCGTCGCCTGGTGGTTCGGCGCTGGGGTTAATCCGCTGAGCTAAAAGCTTGGCCGTGTCCCCTTCAAGGCCCGTCGCAGTTCGCTGCGGCGGGCTTTTGCTTTGTCTTGCTTAGCCACAACGTCCGAATAGGCGGCGAAAAATCGAAAATTCTCGACCTTATTCGGGGGTTTTGGCTAATCACCCTCTTGCTTTCCAGAGTGGAAAATGAAACAATTTCCACAGAGGAAAACAAGGAGGAATGATGAACGATGAAGTTCGTGAGGCCCTGGAATACCAGGCCGGAGTTCAGGAAAAGGCACATCGGACGACCGCCGCGCCGGTGTGGATGGCGGTGCTCTTTGGCCTTGTCTACGGCGTTTCCATTTTCGTTCTTGCACTGAACCGAGGAGGGTGGCAGAGCTTTCTCACGATGGGAGGGTTGTTCGTAGTTCTCTGCGTCCTGGCGTGGCAGATTGCCCGTCTGTCCAAGGTGCGCCCGGCTATGCGCCAGGATCCGTTTACGCAGCCGAAGGTGAGCAAGAGTTTCTACGCGGCCCTCAGCTTCATGTTGTGGCCGTTGTTCGTCGACCTCATCAATAACTTCTTTGATCCCATGCCGGTGTGGCCGTGCGTTCTCTTCGGGGCGTGCGCTACGGCGCATAGTGCCTGGATGCTCCGCAGCGGCGCGTTGATGAACCCCGGAGTGCAGTGATGGCGGCGCTTGATCCGGTCATTCACCCGCTCAATCGCTTCAAAATCTGCGCGGCGCTCAACGCGTTTGGGGCGGTTGAGGGGCAGGTCCGCAAGGAGATGAAGTTCGCGGCGCTGCGTGATGAGGTAGGGATCTCGGATGCGACGCTGTCCAAGCAGCTGGGCACGCTCGAGGACCATGGTTATGTCTCACGCTTTCGTGAGTATGGCTCCTCGCGCGGTAAGGACACCGTGTGGGTCATGCTCACCACGGCCGGAAAGTCGGCGTTCGAGGGTCACTTGGCGGCGCTGCGCGAGATGGTCGGGGACTGAGTGCGGGCGAAGCACAGAGCGAAGAGCGTGAAAGCGATAACGGCCAGCCACACGAAGTCATCGACGAGGAACTTCTGGAAGAAGGGCATGTCGTAGACGTCGATTTGGTCGCCGAACCACCACTTGGGCGGGACGGTGAGCAGCATGGCGGCCCAGGCGACGAGGACGGCCATGAGCCCGCCGGTAAGCCACGTACGGGTTTCGCAGACGCGGTAGAAGAGTACCGGGATGATGAGCGCGAGCCATACCCAGTGGTGGGACCAGGAGACGGGGGAGATGAGCAGCATGACGACGGCGGCGGTCATCCAGGCTTCGGTGTCCCAGCCGCGGTGGACGAGGCGGCGGATGAGCAGCGCACCGAGGACGACGGTGAGCAGCGCCGCGGCGAGCCACAGGAGGTTGATAAGCGTGCCGTGGGCCTCGGCGGCCTCTTTGGAGGTAAACAGACGCTGGATGACGGCCTTGAGCGAGGAGTTGGACTGGTAGTCCGTGCCCACGCCGAAGTCGCCGCCGGAGCCCATCTGCAGCAATTTGGTGGAGAAGAACTCGACGAAGACTTGCCAGCGCACCGCGGCGGCGATAAGCGTCGCGATGACGGCCGAGGCGGCTGCGGTGAGGATGGGCTTCCATTCCTTGCGGACCAGGAAGTAGAGCAGGATGGCCAGCGGCGTGATCTTGATAGCGGCGGCGACGCCGATGAGCCAGCCTTGGGGGAGGAAGCGCTTGCGGGGAACAAGATCGGCGACGACGAGCGTCATGACCACGATGTTGATTTGGGCGAAGCCATCGTTGAGGCGGACGGGCTCAAAGTTAAGGCCTAGGGCCCAGACGGGCAGGATGGCCCACCAGATGTCGCTGCGCTTCGTCACGGCGCGGAAGATACCGAAGAGGCAGGCGAGGATCGCGAGGTCCGAAATGACGATCATGATGTCGCCGGCCATCGAATCCGTGATGCCGGAGAAGATGGTGAGTGGCACCATGAACAGCGCGCCGAAGGGCGGGTAAATAAATGGCAGCTTGAGGTCGCCAGCCATCATGGGTTCCGCGTAGACGGACCGGCCGTCGAGGAAGGCCTTCACACCTTCGCGGTAGATGATCATGTCCACTGGGAAGTCCGTCACGAGGACGTGCTGAATGATGGTGGCGAGGCCACCCAGCGCGCCGAGGACGGCGAGGGTGAGGCGGAAGGCGGGATTCTCAAGCAGTTTCATCGCTAGATAACTCTAGGCCATCCGCGCGTGAAAACGGCGAAGCCCTCCTGTCGGGGCAACAGGAGGGTCGATATGCCTAGTTGACGAAGCCGTCGACAACGCGGACGGCGCCGCGGTCAGCGGAAGTCGCCATGTTGGCGTAGGCGCGCAGCGCCTTGGTCACTTGGCGGTCGCGGTTGACCGGAGTCCAGGGCTTCTCGCGGGACTCCTGGGCGTTGCGACGATCCGCGATGACGGTCTCATCGACCTCGAGAGTGAGTTTGCGCTCGTGGATGTCGATGGTGATGGTGTCGCCATTTTCGACCAGGCCGATGAGTCCGCCGTGGGCGGCCTCCGGGGAGATGTGGCCGATGGACAGGCCGGAGGTACCGCCGGAGAAACGGCCATCCGTGATAAGCGCACAAGCCTTGCCCAGGCCGGAGCCCTTGAGGAAGGAAGTCGGGTGGAGCATTTCCTGCATGCCCGGGCCGCCGGCCGGGCCCTCGTAGCGGATGACGATGACGTCGCCCGGCTGGACCTCGTGCTTCAAGATGATGGAGACGGCTTCTTCCTGGGACTCGACCACGCGGGCAGGTCCGGAGAACTTCCACAGTTCCTCGTCGACGCCGGCGGCTTTGACGATGGCGCCATTGGGGGCCAAGTTGCCGCGCAGGACAACGAGGCCGCCGTCGGAGGAGAAAGAGTGGTCCACGGAGTGGATGCAGCCGTTCTCCGCGTCGGTGTCGAGGTTCTCCCACTGGGAGGACTGGGAAAAGGGCTCGGTGGTGCGTACGCCGCCAGGGGCTGCATGGAAGAGCTCGGTGGCTTCATCGATGGCCTTGCCGCCACGGATGTCCCAGTCGTTGAGCCAGCCGTCGACCGTGTCGTAGGCGACGGTATGGACGGACTCGTCGATGAAGCCGCCGCGGCGCAGCTCGCCGAGGATGGCGGGGATGCCGCCGGCACGGTGGACGTCCTCGATGTGGTAGTTGCCGTTGGGGGCCACCTTGGAGATGCACGGCACCTTGTAGGACAGCTCGTTGATGTCCTCGAGGGTGAAGTCGACCTCGCCCTCCTGGGCGGCGGCAAGCGTGTGGAGGATGGTGTTGGTAGAACCGCCCATGGCCATGTCGAGCGCCATGGCGTTGGTGAAGGCTTCCTTCGTCGCGATATTGCGCGGCAGGACGGACTCGTCTTCCTCACCGTAGTAGCGCTGGCACAGATCCATGATGGTGGCGCCGGCCTTCTCAAAAAGCGAACGGCGAGCGGTGTGGGTGGCCAGCGTGGTGCCGTTGCCCGGCAGGGAGAGGCCGAGGGCCTCGGTGAGGCAGTTCATGGAGTTCGCGGTAAACATGCCGGAGCAGGAGCCACAGGTCGGGCAGGCGGCCGCCTCGATGGCGGTCAGCCCTTCGTCGGAGACCTGTTCGTTGGCGGTCGCGTTGATGGCGGTGATGAGGTCGGTGGGTGCATGTGCCACGCCGTCGACGACGACGGCCTTGCCGGCCTCCATCGGGCCGCCGGAGACGAAAATGGTGGGGATGTTGAGACGGAGTGCTGCGTTGAGCATGCCCGGGGTGATCTTGTCGCAATTGGAGATGCACACGAGGGCATCGGCAGTGTGCGCGTTGACCATGTACTCAATGGAGTCGGAGATGATCTCGCGCGACGGCAGCGAGTAGAGCATGCCCTGGTGGCCCATGGCGATGCCGTCATCAACGGCGATGGTGTTGAATTCCTTGGGCACGCCGCCCGCGGCGCGGACGGCCTCGGCCACGATGTCGCCGACGCTCTTGAGGTGGACGTGGCCCGGAACGAACTGGGTGTAGGAGTTGGCGATGGCGACGATCGGCTTGCCAAACTCGTGTTCCTTGGTCCCGGTGGCGCGCCACAGGGCGCGGGCGCCGGAGGCCTGGCGGCCGACGGTGGTTACTTTGGAGCGCAGGGGAAACATGGGGAGTCCTTGTTTATGGTCGGGTGGGTTTAAGCGTCGGGGTGCGTGCGCTTGTAGTCGGCGAATTCTTCCTTGGTGAGAAGAATCTGCTCGCCGTCGCGGTGGATGATGACGACCTTTTCCTCAGCGGCGTACTGGCCGGCGGTGAGAGCGTCGGGGATGCGGCCGCGGGAGGCATCGGAAAGTTTAGGCAGCGAGTTGAACGTGACGCCGGGCAGGCTGTGGTCCTTGCCGGCGGCATCGGAAGCGAATGTGCGGGAACCCTTGAAACCGATGCCGCGGAAGTTATCCCAGTCGAGGTGCACGTTGCCGCGGAAGGCGTAGCCAATATCAATGCCGTCTTCGGAGACTGTGGTGTGGGCTTTGAGAACCCACCAGATCCACAGGACAGGGAAGATCAACAGCCAACCGAGTTGGAGCGGTGCCCACGCGATGCCGATGATGGCGATCATCGCAATGAGCACAATGGCGAGGATATGGGTGCGATCCGGCCTGAAGGTGTGCGCATTCATGTCAGTAGACACTAGTGGACACGGCGGGGAGGTGTGTAACGGGGGCGACCGACCGAGTGTGAGAAATCCGGCTCACCTCGCGAGATATGGGTTTCAATGTATGGAATGGGGGTATCAAGTGGCGGGATAGCCTATCGAGTGTAAGATAGAAACCATGATCATTATTCGACTTCAGCTTGTAGTACCGGACGCGGCGCCTGCCGCAACGGCATAAGTTGTCGTTGATTAGAGCAAGCGCCCTCGCCAGTTGCACACACCGCAACTGAGACGGGGGCTTTGTTGTTGGAGGACCACCCTCATCCTTCACAGATCGCACGGCGCCATACCCGCGGCACCGTAAAAATAAACAAGCTTTGACCCCAAGGAGTAATTGACCGTGGCAGCATCACCGTCGCCGACCCCGGCTTCGCTCGCCAAGTCGACGTCCGGCGCCAAAAGGAGCACCGAGCGCATGACTGGCGCGCAGGCCATCGTCCGCACCCTCGAAGATCTGGGCACTGACCTTGTATTCGGCATTCCGGGCGGCGCCGTGTTGCCGCTGTACGATGCCCTCTATGCCTCGACGAAGCTGCGTCACGTGCTCGTCCGCCACGAGCAGGGCGCGGGTCACGCGGCGGAAGGCTATGCACAGGCCTCCGGTAAGGTGGGCGTGTGCATCGCGACCTCCGGCCCGGGCGCGACCAACCTCGTCACCCCGATTGCGGATGCGAACCTGGACTCGGTCCCCATCGTCGCCATTACCGGCCAGGTGGGCTCGAGCCTGCTGGGCACGGACGCTTTTCAGGAGGCGGATATCCGTGGCGTGACCATGCCGATTACGAAGCACAACTTCATTGTCACGGATCCGCAGGAGATCCCGGAGGCCATCGTCGCGGCCTTCCATCTTGCCGCCACGGGGCGTCCGGGTCCTGTCCTCGTCGACATTCCCAAGGACGTCCAGAACGGCTACCTCGATTATTCCTACCCGCCGCAGCTGGACTTGCCGGGCTACAGGCCGACCACGACGCCCCACCCGCGTCAGATTTCTTCGGCGGTCGAACTCATTGCGAAGTCCGAGCGTCCGGTGCTGTACGTGGGTGGCGGCGTCATTAAGGCCAACGCGCACCGCGAGCTCCTGGAGTTCGCGGAGTACACGGACATTCCGGTGGTGACGACGCTCATGGCGCTGGGTTCTTTCCCGGACTCGCACCCGCTGCACATGGGTATGCCAGGCATGCACGGTACGGTGCCGGCTGTGGCCGCCATGCAGCGTGCGGATCTCCTTATTACTATTGGCGCGCGCTTCGACGACCGCGTGACGGGCGACTTGAACACCTTTGCGCCGGGCGCCAAGGTTATTCAGGCGGATATCGATCCAGCCGAGGTGGGTAAGCTGCGCGAGGTTGACGTCCCGATTGTGGGTGACGCCCGCGAGGTGCTGCTGCAGATGACGAAGACGTACCAAGGCAAGGCGAAGCTCAACCCGCCGGACATCGAGGATTGGATTGCGTACCTGGAGGATATGAAGGAGCGCTTCCCGCGCGGCTGGAAGCCCACCGCGGACGGCAAGCTTAACCCGCAGTTCGTCCTGGAGAAGCTCTCGGAGACCGTCGGGCCGGAGGCTATCTACGTCGCTGGCGTGGGCCAGCACCAGATGTGGTCGGCGCAGTTCATCGACTTCGAGAATCCGCGCACGTGGATCAACTCGGGCGGTGCGGGCACGATGGGCTATTCGGTGCCAGCGGCACTTGGCGCCAAGGCCGCCATGCCGGAGAAGGAAGTCTGGGCTATTGACGGTGATGGTTGCTTCCAGATGACGAACCAAGAGCTGGCCACCGCCGCGGTGGAAGGCTTCCCGTTGAAGGTTGCCGTGATTAATAACGGCAACTTGGGCATGGTCCGCCAGTGGCAAACCCTCTTCTTCGACGAGCACTACTCGCATACCAAGCTGCGCGAGGCCGACCATTACCTGCCGGATTTTGTGAAGTTGGCGGAAGCATTGGGCTGCGAGGCGATTCGCGTGACTACTGAGGACGAGGTCGTGCCCGCTATTGAGCGCGCCCGCGCTATCAATGACCGCCCCGTTGTCATCGACTTCATTGTCGGCGAGGACGCACAGGTGTGGCCGATGATTGCGGGAGGAGCTTCGAACGAGGAGATTCAGTACGCGCTGGGTCTGCGACCGCTCTTTGATGACAACACGTCCGCGGCGGAAGAACCCGCCGAAATCCACGAGGCCCTGGAGGAGGCTTAAATACCATGGCAGCAACCGATATCACTCGCCACACCCTCTCCGTCCTCGTGCAGGACGTGGAAGGCATCATCTCCCGCGTCACCGGCATGTTTTCCCGTCGCGGCTACAACCTCATCTCGCTTGTGTCAGCGAAGACGGAGGTGGAGGGCATCAATCGCCTCACCATCGTCGTCGATGCGAATGACATCGTGACGGAGCAGGTGACCAAGCAGCTCAACAAGCTCATCCACGTCCTCAAGGTCGTGGAGCTCGATGAGGAGACCACTATTTCGCGCGCGATCATGCTCGTGAAGGTCTCGGCTAATAACGACAACCGCGCGCAGGTCGTCGGTGCGGTCGATATCTTCCGTGCTCGCGTTGTCGACGTCGCTCCCGAGTCTGTCGTCATCGAGGCGACGGGCACCCCGGGCAAGCTGCGTGCGCTGCTGGACGTGCTCGAGCCTTTTGGTATTCGCGAGCTTATTCAGTCTGGTCGCGTCGCATTGGGCCGCGGTCCGAAGTCGATGGCGCCCACCAAATAACCCCACACCCACAATTTCCCACCAATTGAGACAAATTGAAAAATTTGTCTCAGATAATGAACACTTTTCGTCTATAGTGTGCTAGAAATAAAGAAAGCACCCGCACGAACCAACAGTAAGGATTGACACTCATGGCAATTGAGACGTTCTACGACGCAGATGCAGATCTGTCCATCATCCAGGGCCGCAAGGTCGCCATCATCGGCTACGGCTCCCAGGGCCACGCCCACGCGCAGAACCTGCGCGACTCTGGCGTTGAGGTTGCTGTCGGTCTGCGTGAAGGCTCCAAGTCTCGCGCGAAGGCAGAAGAGGCCGGCTTCAAGGTCCTCACCAACGCGGAGGCCGCCAAGTGGGCCGACGTCATCATGCTGCTGGCTCCGGATACCTCCCAGGCGCAGATCTTCACCGAGGACATTGAGCCCAACCTGGAGGCGGGCAACGCCCTGTTCTTCGGTCACGGCCTCAACATTCACTTCGGCCTCATTAAGCCGGCCGCTGACATCACCGTCGGCATGGTTGCGCCGAAGGGTCCGGGCCACCTCGTCCGTCGCCAGTTTGTCGACGGCAAGGGCGTTCCTTGCCTCATCGCCACTGCGCAGGACCCGAAGGGTGAGGGTCACGACCTGTCCCTGTCCTACGCCGCTGCTATCGGTGGCACCCGCGCCGGCGTTATCCCCACCACCTTCAAGGCGGAGACCGAGACTGACCTCTTTGGCGAGCAAGTTGTCCTCTGCGGTGGCCTGGAGTACCTCATCATGGGCGGCTTCGAGACCCTCGTTGAGGCTGGTTACGAGCCGGAGATGGCCTACTTCGAGTGCCTGCACGAGATGAAGCTCATTGTCGACCTCATCTTCGAGGGTGGCCTGGCCAATATGAACTACTCCATCTCTGATACCGCTGAGTTCGGTGGTTACGTCTCCGGCCCGCGCATCATCGACGACTCTGTCAAGGCTCGCATGAAGGACGTCCTCAAGGACATCCAGGACGGCACCTTCGTCAAGCGCCTCGTCGCCAACGTTGAGGGCGGCAACAAGGAGCTCGAGGGCATGCGCGCCGAGGTCTCCAACCACCCGATTGAGGAGACTGGCTCCACGCTTCGCGACATGATGAGCTGGGTCAAAGTCGACGCTCACGAGCAGACCGCTTAAGCTCTTCGCACTCAAGCCCTCCTGCGGTCAACGCGGGAGGGCTTTTGCATGCCTGCTTTTGGCTCCGTTTGTGTGAGATATGCCCAGGGATCGCTTTTATACGGGCGGGCATTCCCTTTGCGGGGTACTCTCGGTCACATGGGTTTTACAACGCCAAGCTTTGATCTCACCGACCTGTTCGCCCGCATCGAGCGCGGCGATATTCAGTTGCCCGATTTTCAGCGTCACTACGCCTGGGATGAAGATCGCATCCGCTCGCTCATCGTCACCGTCCTGCGCGGTTACCCGGTGGGCGCGCTCATGGTGCTCGATACTCGTAACGAGCCCATGCGTTTCCGTCCGCGCCCGCTCACCGGTGCGCCGAATACCGGCGTGAACCCGGGCCTGTTGCTCCTCGATGGCCAGCAGCGCCTCACCACGCTGTACCACTGCTTCCGCGGCGAGGGCCGGGTCAATACCAAGGACTTCCGCAATAAGAAGATCACCCGCACCTTCTACGTCGATGTGCGCAAGGCCGTCGCCAACGAGCTCATGCCGGACGAGGCCGTGTTCGCGGTGAATCAGGATGGCATGATGCGCTCGCACTTCGGCCCGGACCTGGACCGCATCCCGGACCGCGCCACCGCGCTGGAGGCTGGCTGCATTCCGGTCGCCGATCTCCTCTTTGAGGACGGCACCAAGGCCCTCTTCGAGTTGGCTGCCTCCGGCGACGCGGAGCTTGCCGATGCCGCCGTGGCGTTCCACAACCGCATACTCCGCCCGCTTGCAGGCTACGACATCCCGATCATCCGCCTGTCCCGCGAGACCGAGCGTGCTGGCGTGGGCCAGGTCTTCGCCCAGGCGAATAGCTCCGGCCTGCAGATGGATGTCTTCGATCTGCTCACCGCGGTCTTCGCCAGCGAGGACGAGAACTTCCACTTGGCAGATGACTGGGCCGAGACCGAGAAGCTGCTGCGTCGCCACGGCGCGCTCGACGCCATCGGACGCACGGAGTTCCTCTCTGCCGTCTCTCTGCTCGCGACCTCGCTGCGCGGACATGCCTCCGGCACGCGCGAAGACATCCTGTCGCTGTCCCTGCCGGAGTACAAGGACGCGACGAAGACGCTGCGCGTGACCATGGCGGAGGTCGCCTCCTTCCTGTCCGAGCGCTGCATTTTGAGCCACGACCAGGTGCCGTTCTCCAAGCAGATCGTGCCGCTGTCTGTCATCCTTGCGCGCCTCGTCTCCGAGCCCGGAGCGTTGTCCACGCAAGAGGCGTGGGACAAGATCAACCGCTGGTTCTGGTCCGGCGTCTTTGGCGAGCTCTACGGTTCTTCCGCCGTGGCGCAGCGCTCCGGCCGCGACGTCGACGAGGTTGTCGCCTGGGTGTTGGGTACCACGGACGTAGAGCCGAAGACCGTGCGTGACACTGACTTCCGCGAATCCCGCCTGCTGTCTGCCGATTCCACGACGGGCATTTTCAAAGCGCTCGACGCGCTGCTCATGGCCCGCGGCGCCCGCGACTGGCGCACCGGCCGCGTCTTCGACAAGAACTCCTTTGCCGAGCTCAAGCCGGGTTTCTTCCCAGTCTTCCCGCTCGCCTGGTGCGAGAAGAACGGCGTCGATCCCGTCCTCGCGGCGTCCGTGCTCAACCGTACGCCCATGGGCAAGCGCACCGAGGTCGTCCTCGAGGGCCGCTCGCCGCAGCGCTACCTGCCGCGCCTGCAGTCCAAATCCATCCTCGATGACGCTGATTTCGACGCCGTCCTCGCCTCGCACGAGATCGACCCGACGACGCTCCACACCTCGGATTGGGAAGGCTTCTTCGCCGACCGCCGCGAGCGTTTCATTGGCATGGTTGAGTATGCCATCGGCAAGCCGGTCATCCGCGACGTTAACGAAAACGACCTGGGCGGCGGTGACGAGGGGCCGAATGCCTTCGTGCGGTAGATTTCTCGCCGCCTGTGCCTGCACGCTGCTCCTCGCGGGCTGCGCGCACGTAGCTGTGCCGACGAATATCACGGAATTGCCGGACTCGGAGATCAACCTCGAGCAGGCCCGCGCACAAAACGTCAACGGCTTCGTGTCGAAGGATTTTGAGGGACACATCAGCGTGCTCACGGACGCGACGGGCGTCGACGCCGTGCACACTTTCTTCCCAGACTCGGAATCGCTCATCATTGCAGAAGATTCCGATGCCGCCGCGCTGCGCGCCGCGTCCCTGTCCGTCGCTCAGCGCGTACCCATGGTGACGTATGCGGAAGACGCGCGCACGGATATCGTGGCGCTCATCAGCGAGCTGGGGGTCTCGCGCGTCGTCCTCATCGGCGACGTGCCGCTGGCCTCCAACACGGCCGGTTCCCTGACTGTTATCAAGGACAATGGGGTCACCCGCGCGATGGGGGAGTTCACCGCCTTCGAGTTCACGAGCCAGGTCATTGCGGACCCGCAGCGCATGGTCGCCGCGGTTGCGAACCTCGATAGTGCGAAGCATATCGAGCTCAAGGCAGCGTGGCAGCCGCTCACGCGCTACGAGGATATCAACCGCGTCGAGCCGCTGCCTGCGCAATCGCGCCGCGACGCCCAGATGGCGCCGATTGTTGTTGCGACGCCCACGACGCCCATTGCCGCGGTCGCGAATGCCGTGGCCTTTGGCGCGTCCGTGCGTGTCATGCCCTCGGGCGACCCGACCGCGTCGAAAGCGGCGTACGCGATGGTGGCGGGTCTAGAAAACGGCCCGCTCGTGGCGTTGGGCAGTGATTTCGGTGATGCTAGCCTATTGTCCGACCGAATTGGACAAGGCTGGCATGAATAGATTACAATTCGGCGTATCTTATACACCCCACTGACATTTCCCTCAAGGGAAAAGAAGGAAAGTAATGTCGAAGCCGGTAGTCCTCATCGCTGACAAGCTCGCTCAGTCCACCGTGACTGCACTGGGAGAGGAGGTGGAGGTCCGCTGGGTCGACGGTCCCAACCGTGCCGAGCTCCTCGCCGCCGTTCCGGAGGCTGACGCGCTGCTCGTCCGTTCCGCCACCACGGTCGATGAGGAAGTCCTCGCCGCCGCGACCAACCTCAAGATCGTCGGCCGTGCCGGTGTGGGTCTCGACAACGTGGACATCCCGGCCGCCACTGCGCGCGGCGTCATGGTTGTCAACGCTCCGACGTCGAACATCCACTCCGCCTGCGAGCATGCCATCGCGCTGCTGATGGCCACCGCCCGTCAGCTTCCTTCGGCTGACGCCTCACTCCGCGGTGCCGAGTGGAAGCGTTCCTCCTTCAAGGGCGTGGAAATCTACGGCAAGACCATCGGCATCGTCGGCTTCGGCCACATTGGCCAGCTCTTCGCGCAGCGCCTCGCCGCGTTCGAGACCACCATCATTGCGTACGACCCGTACGCGAACCCGGCCCGCGCCGCCGCCCTGGGCGTCGAGCTCGTCGAGCTCGAAGACCTTATGGCGCGCGCTGACTTCGTGACCATCCACCTGCCGAAGACCCCGGAGACCACGGGCATGTTCGACGCGGAGCTGCTGGCCAAGGCGAAGGAGGGCCAGATCCTTATCAACGCGGCCCGCGGAGGTCTCGTCGACGAGCAGGCCCTCGCAGACTCCATCAAGGCTGGCCACCACCGTGGCGCCGGCTTCGACGTCTATGCCACCGAGCCGTGCACCGACTCGCCGCTCTTCGCGCTGCCGCAGGTCACGGTCACCCCGCACCTCGGCGCCTCCACGGTTGAGGCACAGGACCGTGCCGGTACCGACGTCGCTGCCTCCGTTCTTAAGGCGCTCAACGGCGAGTTCGTCGCGGACGCCGTCAACGTCCAGGGCGGCCGCGTCGGCGAAGAGGTCGCCGGCTGGCTCGAGATTGCCCGCAAGCTCGGTCTCACCGCTGGTGCGCTGCTCGACAAGGCACCGGTGGCCATCGAGGTTGAGGCGTGTGGCGAGCTGTCCACCGAAGACGTCGAGGCCCTGGGCCTGTCCGCCGTCCGTGGCCTGTTCTCCCGTGTCGTTTCCGAGCCGGTCACCTTCGTCAATGCCATGCAGATCGCAGAGACCCGCGGCGTCGACGTTTCCGTGCGCACCAACGCCGAGTCCAAGGGTCACCGTTCCTCGCTGCGCGTGAAGGTCATCGCCGCCGACGGCGACTCCTCGCAGCTCACCGGTGCCCTTACCGGCATCGACGGCGTCGAGAAGTTTGTCCGTATCAACGGCCGCGGCGTCGACATGCGCGCCACCGGCCGCAACATCTTCTTCCGCTACGCGGACAAGCCGGGCGCACTGGGCACCGTCGGTACCGCGCTGGGTGCCGACGGCATCAACATCCAGGCCGCTGCCCTGACTCAGGGCAAGGTTGCGGAGTCCGCAGTCCTCATCCTCCGCGTCGATCGCGAGGTCCCGGAGGCTCTCGTTGAGTCCATCTCGGCGAAGCTCGAGGCTGAGGCCTTCCAGTTCGATCTCAGCGAGTAAACACCCCATTCTGAAAACGGGCGTCACCTTTCATGGTGGCGCCCGTTTCTGCGTGCTACACTGGCTACAAAATCCATCAGGTGAGAAAGGAATCCCGCAAAATGAAACTCGCGGTCATTGGCGGCGACGGCATCGGCCCAGAAGTCACGGCAGAAGCGCTGAAGGTTCTCTGCGCCGTGCGCGACGATATCGAGACGACCGAGTACGACCTCGGTGCGCGTCGCTACCTGCGCAACGGGGAACTGCTCACCGAGGATGATCTGGCCTCCCTGCGCGAGCATGACGCCATTCTGCTCGGCGCCATTGGCGCCCCGGGCTCTGTACCGCCGGGCATTCTCGAACGCGGCCTGCTGCTCAAGATGCGCTTCGCACTTGACCACCACGTCAACTTGCGTCCGTCCAAGCTGTATCCGACGTCGACCTCGCCGCTGGCGAATCCGGGCGACATCGATTTCGTTGTGGTGCGCGAGGGGACCGAAGGTCTGTATTGCGGTAACGGCGGCTCGTTGAGGGTAAATACCCCCCACGAGGTCGCTTCCGAGGTCTCCCAAAATACCCGCTTCGGCGTCGAGCGCGTCGTGCGTGATGCCTTTGCGCGCGCTCAGAAGCGCCGCAAGCACGTCACGCTCGTGCACAAGACGAATGTGCTCGTCAACGCCGGTTCGCTGTGGCAGCGCACCGTCGACGAGGTTGCGCAGGAATTCCCAGATGTGACGGTCGACTACAACCACATCGACGCCGCAACCATCTACATGGTGACGGACCCGTCCCGCTATGACGTCATCGTCACGGATAACCTGTTCGGCGACATCTTGACGGACCTCGCTGGCGCCGTGACCGGCGGCATCGGCCTGGCGGCCTCCGGCAGTATTGATGCCTCCGGCACCAACCCGTCCATGTTCGAGCCCGTCCACGGCTCGGCCCCGGATATTGCGGGCCAGGGCATTGCGGACCCGACTGCCGCCATCCTGTCGGGCGCCATGTTGCTGCGCCACCTGGGTGACGAGGCGGGTGCGCAGCGCATTGAGAAGGCGGTTGCCGAGGACGTATCCGCCCGCGGCGATGCCCCCATTCGTACGACTGAGGTGGGCGACCGAATCGCCGCCGTAGTCTAGACCAAATTTTGCGGGAGCGCCCTGTAGTATCAGCCCAATGACTACAGTGCGCTCCCTTCGTACGTTTTCCGCCGCCGTCCTCGCCGCGAGTGCCCTAGCTCTCGGCAGTTGCTCGAGCACGCCTGAGACGCAGACTTCCGAGGAAGTCGCAGCCCCCAGCACCCCCACAGTCGACCCCGACGCGTCATCGTTCTTTGACGCTGCGGAAGAAGCCGTCGTCACGGATAAGGACCAGGCGCTCACCGGCGCCCAGACTGCGGTCGAGAAGGGCATCCCGATGTTTTTCGATGGTCCAGATACCGCAGCGAAATTGGAAAAACTCGGCGTGACCAAGGTCTACACGGCCGGCAACGTGGGGACCTATGAGAATGCGGAGACGCTGGAGCAGGGGGCATTGGCAAGCGAGCATTTTGGGGACATGCAGACCGTTGCTGGCATGACGCCGCCGGAGCCCCGTGACCTCACCGCGCTCGTTACGGCGAAGACTGGATTGGCAGATATTGCCACGGCACGCGCCGCGGGCGCGACCGTGATGCCGCTTGCGGTGGGTGACCCGCGCGTGACGAAGGCGTCCATGGACGCCGTGTCCAAGGGCAACGTCGTGGCGCTGGGCCCGGGGTTTGGCACACAAGAAAGCTTTGATCGTAGAGTCGAGCTCGCCGCGAATGGCGAGCTGCCTGGCGGCGGCGGACTCGTATTCCCGGGCCGACGCATGGTGGCGCTCTACGGGCACCCGTCGGGCCCTGCGCTCGGCGTGATGGGCGAGCAGGACCCGGCCGGCTCGGTCGCGAAGGTCAAGGAGCTCGCGGCGCAATACCAGGAGTTCACGGATTACCCGGTTATCCCAGCCTTCGAGGTCATCGCGACGGTGGCCTCCGGCGGCCCGGGACCGGATGGCAACTACTCGAATGAGTCGGACCCGGCGGAGCTGGAGCCCTACGTCGACGCGATTGTGGACGCGGGCGGGTACGCCATCCTTGACCTGCAACCGGGCCGAGCGAGCCTGTTGGAACAGGCACAGCGCTACGAGGACCTGCTCTCGCGCCCCAACGTGGGACTTGCGCTTGACCCCGAGTGGAAGATTGGTCCGGATGAGCTGCCGATGGAAAACGTCGGCCACGTCGAAGCCGCAGAGGTCAACGAGGTCGCAGACTGGCTGGCGGGGTTAGTCTCTGAGAAGAAGCTGCCGCAGAAAGCGCTCGTGCTGCACCAGTTCCAGCAGCAGATGATTCGCGACCGCGAGACAATAAAAACCGACCACCCGGAGCTTGCCTTCGTCCTTCACGCGGATGGCCACGGTCCGACCGGCGTCAAGATGGAGACATGGAACGTCATGCGGGAAGGATTGAGTTCGGACTACTTCATGGCGTGGAAGAACTTCATTGATGAAGACGAGCCCATGCTTACCCCAGAGGGAACATTTTCTGTCGAACCGCGCCCCTGGTTCGTCAGTTACCAGTAATCTAGCTCACTATGAGCCATCCCACCGTCGAGCTTGAGGAGGTCACGGGCTTCCTCGCCCAACACGAACCCTTTTCGCGCCTACCCCATCTCGCCGCGTTGACGTCAGAGCTCAGCGTGCTCTACGCCCGCCGCGGCACGCAGCTGCTGAGGGCGGGCGAACGGGGCGATAACCTCTACATCATTCGCTCCGGCGCGGTGGATGTCATCAGCGAGGAAGGCCAGCTCGTGGACCGCCGCGGGGCGGGGGAGTCCTTTGCGTATTCGACGCTCGTCGAGGATCCAGTTTCATGCTATACCTTTGACGTGGTCGAGGACTGCCTGCTCCTTGTGCTGCCGCGCGCTGCTTTTCAGGCAGTCTCCGCGGAGAACCCGGACCTCGCGCGCTTTTACGACACGGAGGCCCGCCGCGCTTCCCACCTCGCGCACGAGCTGCAGGAGGACTCGACGGAGCTGCTGCGCACGCGCCTGTCTGAGATGACGCTGCGGCCGGTACAGTCTGTGTCTCCCGATGCCACCATCGTCGAGGCCGCCCGCGCGATGACGCAGGCGGAGACATCGTCGCTGCTCGTCCTCGACGACGGCCAGCTGCGCGGCATCGTCACGGACCGTGACTTGCGCACCCGGGTTCTTGCGGCGAACCTGGATCCCTCCGAGCCCGTGCGTCGCATTATGACGGAAAATCCACTGTCCGTGCGCCCCGACGCCATGGCCATGGAAGTCCACCTTCTCATGACGGAGCGCGGCTTCCACCACATGCCGGTGGTCGGCGACCGCGTCCTCGGCGTCGTCACGGATTCGGAGATCGCCCGGCTCCTGCATGCGGATCCCATTTTTGTTGCCGCGGATTTGTCCCGCCGCAGCAGCCTCGCCGAACTCCGCGGCGCCTTTACGGAGGCCGCCACGCTCGCCGTGCGCTATATCGATCGCGGCTCGAGCCCCCAGGAGGTCGCGAACATCATTACGATGGCCGCGGACGCCTTGGCCCGCCGTCTGTGCCAACTCGGGGAGCTCGAGCTTGGCCCGCCGCCCGTGCCATATGCCTTCGTTGCGGTTGGCTCCCAGGGCCGCCGAGAAATGGGTCTCGCCTCGGACCAGGACAACGCGCTTGTCCTCGACAACTCCTATGACGCGGAGGCTCACGGCGAGTACTTCGCGCGCCTGGCCGAGTTCGTCTGCCGTGGCCTCGACGCAGGCGGCCAGTCCCTGTGCCCGGGCGACATGATGGCGATGAATCCCCGCTGGCGCATGACGGTCGTTCAGTGGGAACAGACCTTTGCAACGTGGACCGCCGCCCCGGAGCCCGATGCCTTGCTCCACGCCCAGGTATTCTTCGACTTCCGCGCGGTCGCGGGCACCCTCGCGCTGGGCGAGCGCGTCCACGCCTCGGCCGTCGCGGCGGCGACCTCGCAGCGCCTTCACGCACACCTGGCGAGCCTTGCCGCCCGCCGCGAGCCGCCGCTCACGTTCTTCCGCGGCCTCGTGGTCGAGCGTGACGGCCAGCACGTCAACACCCTCGATATCAAGAAGGGCGGCACCGCCGGCATCGTCCAAATGGCGCGCCTCTTCGCCCTTGCCGCAGGTTCGACAGCCCTCGAGACCGATGATCGTCTTTCCTCGACTGCCGGGAAAAGCGTTTCTGCCGCCGGAGCCCACGAGCTTGCCGATGCCCACTCGGTCCTCCGCGCACTCACCCTCCGCCACCAATCGCTCCAGGTCAGGGCTGGGCAAACCCCGAACTATCGCATCGACCCTGCGCAGCTCAGCCGTCTCGAACGCGAACAGTTGCGCGATGCCTTTCGCATTATCAAGTCGATGCAGAACGCCTTGGCCACCAAGTATCCTGTACGCAATATCTAATTTTTGAGGGAGGAGGCTCGTCCATGCTGACTCGTTTCTTTACGCGTAGAAAGTTGGACCTCGACCCGCCCGAAAAATCCACGCCGCTCGCCAAGGTGGAGTTTCTTGCCGTCGATTTTGAAACCACCGGCTTCGACTCCAGTCGCGACCGCATTGTTTCCATGGGCTGGGTTCCCGTGCGTGGCCAGCTCATCGCGCTTGGTCTGTCTGGCTACCACGTCATCCGCGGCGTCGAGGTGGGGGAGTCCGCCACCATCCATGGCATCACCCACGACGAGTCCGCCCACGGCACTCCGCTTGCCGATGCCCTCGGTGCCCTCCTCGCCGCACTCCACGGCCGCGTCCTCCTCGCGCACTTCGCCAGCATCGAGGCAGACTTTCTCGACGCCGCCTGCCTCGAGCTGCGCGGTGAGCTACCCACGCTCACCATTGCGGATACCTTCGCGCTGGAGCGGCGCCGCATGGAGCGTACCGGCGCCGTGCCCCGCGGCGAAGACCTTCGGCTCGCCCGCGTGCGTGAGCGCTATGAGCTACCACGCTACGGCAGCCACAACGCGCTGTCCGATGCCCTTGCCTGCGGCGAACTCTTTCTCGCTCAGCAATCCCATATCAACGCCGCACGCCTCAGCGACGTCGTCACCGAGCGCAGAATTTAATGCATAGCTCTTTCCAGGCGACACAGCTGTTAATCCCACCTTTGCACGTTTGCTAACCCTGCCCTGAGTATGATTGCCTCCATGCGCTTAGGACGAATTGCACACCAAGAAGGACTTTGTTTCGCCCTCATCGAGGGCGAGCCCGGCTCGCTCGTCGCGAAGGAAATTTCCGGCACCCCGTTTACCCCGCCGGAGACCACCGGCCGCGAGTTTAAGGAAGGCGAGTTCCGCCTCCTCGCGCCGACGTTGCCCACCAAGGTCGTCGCGCTCGGCCGCAACTACGCCGACCACGTCGCCGAGGTCTTCGCCAAGTCAGCAGACGACCTGCCGCCGACCATTTTCGTCAAGCCGTCCACCGCCGTCATCGGCCCCGGCGCTCCCATCAAGATCCCGGAGTTCGCCACCAACGTCGAGTTCGAGGGCGAGCTCGCCGTCGTCATCTCCAAGGTCTCCAAGAACATCGATCCGGAGCACTGGCAGGACCACGTCCTTGGCTTCCTCATTTGCAACGACGTCTCCTCCCGCGACCTCCAGTTCAAGGATGGCCAGTGGGCACGTGCCAAGGGCATTGACACTTTCTGCCCGCTTGGTCCCTGGATCGAGACCGACATCAACAAGTTCGATCTCGATGACACCAAGATCAACGCCTACCTCACCCACGACGGCGTCCGCGAGCAGAAGCAGGACTCCAACACGAACCAGATGATCGTGAAGATGGGCGGGATCCTCGCCGAGATCTCCCAGTCCATGACCCTACTGCCCGGCGACGTTGTCACGACCGGTTCCCCGGCTGGCACCGCGCCCATGGTCCCGGGCGACTCCATCGAGATCGAGATTCCCGGCATCGGTTCGCTCACGAACCCCATCGAGCGCGCCTAGGCACTCCTGCCAGTAGCATCGATGCAATGACACAGCACCATCATCACCACGAGCACAAGGGTCCTGGATACCAGCCCACCGCCGAGGAAATGGAAGCCCGCTACCTCGAGTCCGAGCAACTGTGGTCCGGCAACCCCAACTCCACGCTTGTCGATTACGCGGGCACGCTCAAGCCCGGCACCGCCCTTGACATCGGCTGCGGCGAAGGCGCGGACCTTGCCTGGCTCGCCGCGCACGGCTGGGACGCCGAAGGCATCGACTTCGCGCCTACCGCCGTTGCCCGCACCCGCGCACACGGATTAACCGCTCGCGTCGCGGACTTCGCCGAGCTCGGCGGCACAACCTATGACTTGGTCTCGGTCCACTACGGAGGGATTCCCGCGACCGCGGAGGCAGTCTCGCTCCTCGAGTCGCTTGTCGCTCCTGGTGGTACGCTCCTCTTCGTCCACCACGAAATGGAATCCGATGAGGTGGCCATGCCAGAATGGCTCGCCGAACAACTCACGCAGCTCGAGGTCGTCGAATTATCCCGCCGCGAACGTCACGTCACGCACGGCGCCGGGGCCATGCACCACAGCGACGTTATCCTTGTCGCTCGTCGTCATTCCTAGTCGGCGAAGCTGGTCTCCTCCGGTTCAGGCAGCGGGATGAGGTTGCGCTCGGCGACGAGCTGTTCGGTGCGCTGGGCAATGGTCTGGCGCCACCGCTGGGCCATAATCCCC
>NZ_KQ961709.1:0-1324 GCF_001563605.1 Corynebacterium sp. CMW7794 | reverse complement strand
TGGGGTTGCCCGCAAATCGTGGACACGTAGTGGAGCTACCTAGTGGTTAGGCAGCTATTTCTTTTCTGCTGTTGATTGAGCCGGTGTGGTTCTCGAAGTCGACGGGGCTGACCATTCCGAGTGCAGAGTGCCGGCGCCGGCGGTTGTAGACGACTTCCATCCAGTAGGCAACGGCCTTGCGTGCAGCATCACGGGTAGGCCATCGCTTACGGTCGTAGAATTCAGTCTTTAGCGTCGACCAGAACGACTCGGCCATCGCGTTATCGAAGCACACGCCAGTGCGCCCCACAGACTGAGCGATGCCCAGGTTGCGGCACACTTCCCAGAGCTTCTCACTGGTAAATTGCGTTCCACGGTCAGCGTGAAACACCAGCCCATCAGGAACGTCACCGCGTAGCGTATGCGCCATCCGCAGGGCCCGTTCAACCAGGTGTGTGTCTTGAACGCTATCCATTGCCCAGCCCAGTACCCTGCGGGAATGACCATCGCGGACCGCGCACAAATACAGCCAGCCCTCACCGGTGCGAAGGTAGGTAATATCCGACATCCACACCCGGTTGAGCTGACCAGTATCAAACATGCGCTTGACCAGGTCAGGAAGAGTTGACTTACGCTTGGATTGAATGGTTGTCACCGGGACAAAGGCACGCGGTGAAATCCCTTCAATGCCCATCATGCGCATCCGCTTCGCCACAGTCTTACGGTTAAGTGAAATGTAGTAGCGCTCGGCGAGCTCTGCGGTGATCCGCGGAGCACCATAAACCTCATCGGAGTCTTTCCAAATCTGATGAATCTTTCGGTCAACATCATCGTAAAATGCTGACCGATCATCCTTTCCGGATAGTCGTTTCTGCTGCGCATGGGCCCATTTGTAGTATCCAGACCGAGACACTTTTAATAGCCGTGCCATGCGTTTGATGCTGTAGTTTGCCTTCTCCTGCTGCATTAGTTCGAACTTTTCTGCTCGCGTTGCTTCGCGGCGAAGAAGGCTGTCGCTTTTGACAAAAACTCATTATCCATCTTGGCTTCTGCCAACTCACGGCGCAGACGAGCATTCTCAGCACGAAGATCAGCCTCACTCATCCCATCTGAGGATCCTCGGCGTTCACGCTCGAGTTTGACCCACCGGCCTAAAAGCCCGGCGGAAACACCGATTTCCTTAGCCACATGAGCGATCGGTCGCTCTGACTCGATTACCAGGTTTGCGGCTTCACGCCGGTACTCCGGCGTGTATTTCTTGCGCTGTTGACTCACAATGAACATCCTCTCTTACGGACACAAGATCCGTACAAATAGGGTGTCCACTAAACGAGGGTAACCTCAA
>NZ_KQ961708.1:0-39786 GCF_001563605.1 Corynebacterium sp. CMW7794 | reverse complement strand
AAATAGGGTGTCCACTAAACGAGGGTAACCTCAAACGAGTCTGCCGCACGCTGTTGATACCCCACTTCCGCACGTTGATACTCCATCAACTGCGCCGTGGTCTCATGCCCCATCAACCGGCGGGCTTCCTCCATCGACAACGCCCCCTGCATCACAAGCCGCACCAACTGCGTGCCATAGAACCGCCTACACGAATGCACCGAGCTATCAGCACCGCGCCCTGCAGCCGTCTTAGCCGGGTTGAAATAGTGAGTACGGAAATTGTTCTGCGTGAACTGCCCGCCGTTCTTCCGCGAAATAATCAACGCTTCCGGGTCAACCTTGCCAGCATCTTCCACATGCTTACGGATCACGTCTGCCACCCACTCCGGGGCCAGCACATCGCGCCTACCCGCTTCCGTCTTAGGTAGAGAGTTAATCAGCACTTCCTTGCCACCATCAGCCCGGTCAACGTCCTGCATATCGCGGCGAATCTTCAACGTCATAGGCGCGCCGGGCCGCAGGCCCGTTACGTCTTTCACGCGCAACTCCAGGGCTTCACCAATACGCAGGCCACACCACAGCAGGATTAGCGGGGCGTGCTCCAGCCAGGCCGGGAACGAGTCGCACAGCGTCTGCGCCTGCGCTGCGGTGAACACCGGTTCATCCCTGTTGCGGGTCTGTGGTTTAGGAAGCGTCACGCCCGCCGTGGGGTTCACGTCGATTAGCTGCAGTTCATCCTTTGCCCAGTTAAACGCCGTCACGAGTCGCTTTAGCGCGTAGTAGCACGTGCTGTATCCGTCGCTGCCCTGTGGCCAAATGCCTAGCATCTGCTCCACCCACAAGCGCACGCGTGCCCTATCGACTTCCACGGCCGGCACATCCCGCAGGCTATCCAGACGGCCCGGGTAGCTCTCATTAAAGGCGCGCAGCTCCAGGCGCTTACGGTGCGAGCGGATCGTGGTCTCCCGCAGGTTTGTGGCACGAGACAGCCAATCTTCCGTGAGTTCCCCCACGGTCATTGCCTTAGCCTGCTGCGCCTGCGCATCTGCCGCTGCAGCGGCGCGCCGCGCTGCGGGCGGTGTCCACGTCTCCGAGTCAATCAGCCGCCGCTCTATGGACAGCCAGCCCTCTGCATCCGTGGCGTTAGCGAAAGAGTGCCCCGGGCTGTGGCGTGCCCCATCCGGGCCTACATAGTCCGCATACAGACGCTTGCCCTTTTTGCTCACACGCCCGAACTCCCGGCGCTGCCGCTTCTTCTTAGCCATTGGTGTCCCCTGTTGTGGTGAGAGGTAGGGCCACGGGGAGAACGAGGGAGAAATTTCTCTCTATTTTCTCTTAGTGGCTTCATTTTGTGGCAACTATTGACCACAGCTGGCAAGATAGCATAATGCCGCTAACCAGTGCAGATACAACAAAACCCCCGGTCAATCACGACCAGGGGAAATGCTAACTTGTGGGCCCTCCGGGGCTCGAACCCGGGACCTGCGGATTAAAAGTCCGTAGCTCTACCAACTGAGCTAAAGGCCCAACGCCCACCTAGTTTAGCGGTGAGGTTGTGTGGAAGCGAAATCACCCCGGGGTAGTCCCCAGGGTGACCTACGCTCAGCCCATGCGAGGGATTAGCCGCGCATGTCGCCCTTCTCCGCGAAGTTGATCTGGAAGTCGAAGGCCGTCTTCAGATCGTGCGGGGTGTGCTGGAACTTGTTCTGCTTTGCGCGCTCGTAGTACTCCTCGAGCAGCGGGCGGTAGTCCGGGTGAGCAACGGAGATGACCTTCTCCACGCGTTCCTTGGGAGCCAGGCCGCGCAAATCAGCAACACCGTACTCGGTGATGATGACCATCGTGTCGTGCTCCGTGTGGTCGATGTGGGACGCGAACGGAACGATAGCGGAGATGGCGCCATCCTTGGCCACAGACGGGGAGACGAACGTGGAGATGTAGGCGTTGCGGGTGAAGTCGCCGGAGCCACCGGTGCCGTTCATGATGCGAGTGCCGCCCACGTTGGTGGAGTTGATGTTGCCGTAGATGTCGGCCTCAATCATGCCGTTGGAGGCAATGAGGCCTACGCGGCGGATGACCTCCGGATGGTTGGAGATCTGCTGCGGACGCAGGATGATGTGCTCCTTGTACTTCTCCGCCTTTTCGTTCATGCGGTCCGCGTACTCCGGAGACAGCGCGAAGGAGGTTGCGGATGCCATGGTCATCTTGCCGGCGTCGATAAGGTCAATCATGCCGTCCTGGATAACCTCGGTGTAGGCCTGGATATTCTCAAACTTGGAGTCGAGCAGGCCCGCCATAACGGCGTTCGGGACGTTACCCACGCCGGACTGCATGATGAACTGGTCGTAGGCCAAGCGACCGGCAGCTACCTCGCCCTCGAGGAAGTTAATAAAGTTCGCAGCGATCTTCTCCGAGACCTCATCCGGCGCCTTGAACGGGGCGTTGCGGTCCGGAGCGTCGGTCTTCACGACGGCGACGACCTTCTCCTGCGGAATCTCGATGTAGGTGGTGCCCACGCGGTCGCCCGGCTTGGTGATCGGAATCGGCTGGCGGTTGGGCAGCTTTTCAATCTTGTAGATGTCGTGCATGCCCTCGAGGTGCTCAGACTGCCACTCGTTGACCTCGATGATGATGCGCTCTGCGGCTTCGATGTACTCGAGATTGTTGCCCACGGCCGACGACGGCACGATGTTGCCGTTGTCGAGGATGCGGACGGCCTCAATGATGGCGACCTGGAAGTCACCATAGAAGCCTTCCTCCACCTGCTGGCCCGAGTGGGACAGGTGAATGTCCTGGTAGAGGGCGGAACCATCATTGAACTTGCCGCGCAGCACCGGATCGGAGTTGTACGGGGAGCGGAAGCGAATGGCGTCTGCCTCGGCGAGAACGCCGTCGCAGTCCGGGGCGGTGGACGCACCGGAGAAGACGTCGATCTGGAATTCTTCACCAGCAGCGTGAGCGGCCTTCGCCTTCTCTGCGATCGCAGTGGGCAGGGCCTTCGGGTAGCCAGCACCGGTGAAGCCGGAAATGCCGACGCGGTCGCCGTGGTTGACGAACTTAGCCGCTTCCTCAGCGGAAACAACGAGGTCCTGATAGAAACCGATACGCTCGGACAAGGCGATTCCTCCTGTGGTGTAAAACCGAATGTTAGTTACCTGGAACACAATAGCGAAGATCTGTTAAGGGTGTAGGATTATTTCACCATTTGCCTATAACCTGCGAAAAAAGGCACAATTAGGGGGTGAATTTGCGCATCGGTCCCCTCGAATTAGCCTCCCCCGTCATCCTCGCGCCCATGGCGGGTGTAACAAACATGGCTTTTCGCACCCTCTGCCGCGAGCAGGAACTCGCGCGCACGGGAACAGTCTCCGGCCTCTATGTCTGCGAGATGATTACCGCCCGCGCCCTCGTGGAGCGCAACGAGAAGACCATGCACATGATCGAGTTCGCACCGCAGGAAACCCCACGCTCGCTCCAGCTCTACACCGTGGATCCGGAGTACACCTACCGCGCCGCGAAGATGATCGTCGACGACAACCTCGCTGACCACATCGATATGAACTTCGGTTGTCCCGTGCCCAAGGTCACCCGCCGTGGTGGCGGTTCAGCCCTGCCCTATAAGCGCCAGCTCTTTGGCAACATTGTCACCGCGGCCGTCAAGGCCACCGAAGGCACGGACGTACCGGTCACGGTAAAAATGCGCGTGGGCATCGATGATGAGCACCACACACACCTCGACGCCGGCCGGATTGCTGTCGACAATGGCGCAGCAGCCGTCACCCTCCACGGACGCACGGCCGCGCAGCGCTATTCCGGCGACGCTCGTTGGGACGAGATCGCGCGCCTCAAGGAACACCTGGGCGACGAGGTCCCCGTCCTCGGCAACGGCGATATCTTCCGCGCTGACGACGCACAGCGCATGATGGATGCTACGGGCTGCGACGGCGTGCAGGTCGGCCGCGGCTGCCTGGGCCGCCCCTGGCTCTTCGCGGAGCTTTCCGCCCAGCTGCGCGGCGAGCCCATCCCGGACGAGCCCACACTCGGCGAGGTCACCCGCATTATCGTCCGTCATGCCGAGCTCCTGGCAGAGCACGACGGCGAAGACCACGCCGCGCGCGATATCCGCAAGCACATCGGCTGGTACATGCGAGGCTTCCCCGTGGGCGGCCAGGTGCGGGCCAAGCTCGCCCAGGTCACTTCGCTCGACGCGTTGCGCGAGATCCTCTCACCCTGGGCCGACTCGGAGGCCAAGGCTGCCGATGCCGCCGGTGCGCGCGGGCGCCAAGGCTCCCCCGCCAAGGTCGCGCTGCCCGATGGCTGGCTCGACGATCCGGAGGACATCACTGTTCCCCACGCCGCCGACATTATGAATTCTGGCGGTTAAGGTCCCCGCCTTACCGTGCGAGCACCCTCCCACGTAACGACTATCACCCCGTGCGCACGAGGTAATTCTCCTTACCACATGCACAATCGTGCCACGTCGGGTTATTTAAATGATCATTGAGTAAACGGCAGGTAAATTCCAGCACCTCCTAGTAGGCCACATGGACGATACCCCTCCTTACGCCTACCTCTTTGGACATAAATTTCTTGGGGGTAGACCCACCTTTCCCGTGCAATCCTTTCTATGGCGTAATAGGATGACAGTCATGCGTACGGCATACCGCGAACATCTCGACAACTTCTCCCACGACCTCATTGGCATGTGTGACGGCGTCGAGCAAATGATGAAACTGGCCTCATCTGGCCTGCTCACCGCCGATCTCCAAAAGGCGGAAGAAGCCCTGTCCCTCAAGGACGATCTTGAGGAGACCCGCGCTCGGTGCGAGGAGCGCGCCGTCAGCCTGCTCGCACTCGAAAATCCCATGGGCAAGGATCTGCGCCAGGTCGTGTCGTCGATCTACATCGTGGAAGACCTTTACCGCATGGGCAACCTCGCCAAGCACATCGCGACCGCCGCCCGCCGCCGCCATCCCGAACCTGCCATTCCGGACGCCTACCGTGGCTTCTTCGAGGAATACACACGCTTGTGCATTCACCTCCTGGAGCAAACGCGTGACAATCTCATCGCCCCAGACCCTGACCTCGCCATCCAGGCCGCCAAGGATGATGACGCAGTCGATGACATCAATGGCCACCTCATGTCCGTGCTCACCCAACGCGAGTGGACCGAGTCCACGCGCGCTGCGGTCGACATGGCACTGCTCTCCCGCTTCTTCGAGCGTTTCGCAGACCACGCCGTGAGCGTCAACTCGCGCATCGTCTTCCTCGTCACCGGACTCGCCCCCGAGCGCTACCTCGCGAAGAAGGATGAGGAAGCCCGCGCCGAGGACTTCGAGGAACGCTTCGCCGACATCACGAAGCAGTTCCGTAACTAGTCGGCGGCACGCAGCCGCCCCATCGGCGCGCCTTAGCGAGCGCGCAAAACAACCGGTGTGCGGGCCCAGCCGCCGGCTAGGTCACGCTCGCCGTCGCCGGAAGGCACAAGGTCGAAACGCGGCAGCAGCTCCGCGAAGAACGCGTGAAGCTCGTACATAGATAACGGCTTCCCCGGGCAATAATGCGCGCCCACGCCCCACACCAGGTTGTCTGCGGCGTGGCCTTCAGGATCAAAGCCCCTAAACATGTGGGGGTCGCGGTTGGCCGCAGTCCAATGCAGCCGCACACGCGTGCCGGCGTCCAGCTCTTCCCCCGCCACATGCACCGGGCAAGTGGTCACGCGGCGATTGGAGACGAAGGGATCGTCGAGACGCAGCAGCTCGTCCGCGATGGCAACGAACTCCATATGGCTCACCCCGCCGCGCAGGCGCTCTTGGAGCGGCACATTATCCGCGAGAGCACGCACAATGACGCCAATGCACTTGGCCATAGAGCCCAGGTCCCCTGCCGTCCAATTGCGCAGGATGGAGACGATCTCAGCGTGCTCAAGGCCGTGGTCGTGCGCGAGATGCCACGTGACGGAGCCCTCGGGAGTGGCCTCGAGGGCGGCCGTGATGATCTCGTCGTATTCCGCCGCGACGCGTGCCGTCCAGGCGCGGTCGCCCGAGCGCGCGGCGCGCGCGTTCTCCGCAACCCAATCCAGCAGACGGTCCTCTAGCGACTCGGGCCAGCTCAGCCAGTGCCGCATGGCGCGCACGCTGAAGAGCGCTGCCAGGCGATCTGCGTCGAGGCTATCCGCAGCGCGGTCGAGTACGTCACGCGCGACGGAGCGGAAATCCATCTCGGCCACGACCTCAGCATTGAGGTAGATATCAAGCAGCGTGCGGAAGCGTGCGTGTTCCTCGCCATCGAGACCGTTGGGCAGCTGGAGGTGCGCAGACACCCCAGAAGAATAGGAGGCCGGGTCGAGCGCGATCTCGCGTGCGGCGGCGTGACCCACGACGATCACCTCCGCGTCGGTGTGCACGAGCTGGGTGCCGAGGGAATGCTGGTGGTCGCCGAAAGCGCGGGGATCAGTCATGCCGACCAGTCTATAAAAGAAACACCCCAGGACGGCAGTTCCATGTAACTGAATCAGCACAAGGGAACCGCTGCCTGGGGCGCAGAACGGTTGCGAGGGAGGCTTAGCCGAAGCGGCCGGAAATGTAGTCCTCGGTCTCCTTCTTCGACGGGTTCTCGAAGATATTCTTCGTGTCATCGAACTCAACGAGGTGACCCGGCTTACCGGTGGCCTCGAGGGAGAAGAAGCCGGTCTTATCGGACACACGGGCTGCCTGCTGCATGTTGTGCGTCACGATGACAATCGTGAAATTCTCCTTGAGCTCGTGGATGAGGTCCTCCACAGCGAGGGTGGAAATCGGGTCCAGAGCCGAGCACGGCTCGTCCATGAGGAGCACCTCGGGCTCGACCGCGATGGCACGGGCGATGCACAGACGCTGTTGCTGACCACCGGAGAGGCCGCCGCCCGGCTTGTCCAGGCGGTCCTTCACCTCATCCCAGAGATTGGCGCCGCGCAGGGAACGCTCGGCGACTTCCTTGAGCTTCTTTTTGTTCTTCTCGCCGGACAGCTTGAGGCCAGCGACAACGTTTTCCTCGATGGACATCGTGGGGAACGGGTTCGGCTTCTGGAAGACCATGCCGATGGTGTTGCGCACGGACACCGGGTCGACCTTGGAGCCGTAGATGTTCTCGCCGTCAAGGAGGATCTCGCCCTTGACGGAGGCGCCCGGGATGACCTCGTGCATACGGTTGAGAGTGCGCAGCACGGTGGACTTGCCGCAGCCGGACGGGCCGATGAAGGCGGTCACGGCCTGGGCCGGAATCTGCATGTTGACGTTCTGCACGGCATGGAAATCGCCGTAGTAGATGTTCACGTCGTTGAGCGAAAGCTTGGACATGTGGGTCTTTACTCCTGTGAGTGGATAAGTCTGGGGGCGGGTTTACTTCTTAACGGAGAACTTCGCAGACACCCAGCGGGCCGCGACGTTGAGGACGGCGATGAGGATAACCAGCGTGAGCGCGGCGCCCCAGAGCTTGTCGAGCACGGCAGGCTGCGCGCCGGCCTTGTACATATCGAGCATCATGAGCGGCAGCGAGGACTGCGGGCCCTTGAAGGAGTCCCAGTTGATAGACGACGAAGAGCCAACCAACACGAGGACCGGAGCGGACTCGCCCATGACGCGAGCGACGGCGAGCATGATGCCGGTGACAATGCCGGACAGTGCCGTGGGCAGGACGATACGTGCAATGGTCTTCCACTTCGGGACGCCGAGGGCGTAGGACGCCTCGCGCAGGTCCATGGGCACGACGCGGAGCATTTCTTCCGTGTTACGGACCACGAGCGGAATCATGAGGAGCACGAGGGAAAGCGCCACGGCGAAGCCGGAGCGGTCGAAGCCGAAGAGCGTGATCCACATAGCGAAGACGAACAGCGCTGCGACGATGGACGGGACACCGGAGAGGATGTCAACCATGAACGTCGTCATGCGGCCGAGGAAGCCGCCCTTGGAGTACTCCACCAAGTAGATGGCAGTGAAGATGCCGATGGGCACCGAGATGAGCGTCGCGAAGAGGGTCTGGACGAAGGTACCGATGATGGCGTGCAGTGCACCGCCGCCCGCCTCGGTGTTCATGATGCCGCGCTGGGACGTCGTCCACCACTCAGGACTGAAGATGACGCCAGAGCCGCGGGCAATGAGCTCCCACAGCACCCACACGAGCGGGATCATCGCGATGATCATCGCGCCCCACACGACGGCGGTCGCAATGCTATTCGCGATCTTACGGGAGCCGGAGATGTGCTGGAACGCAGAGCCGTTTTTTACCGGAATTGCAGTAGTTGTAGTCATGCTGGGCTCCTCCTTACTTCTTATTCACGATGGAACGGGCAATGGCGTTGACCAGGAAGGTCAGGAGGAAGAGCATGAGGCCGGCGGCGATGTAGGCGCCAGCGCGCATCTCGTTACCAAACTCGGCGGCGGCCAGGGCGATGGCCGTCGCGAACGTCGTACCGCCGTCGAAGAGCGTGAAGCGGAAGTCGATAAGCGGCGAGACGACCATGTACAGCGCCATCGTCTCACCGAGCGCGCGGCCGAGGCCGAGCATGGAGCCCGCGATGTAGCCGGAGGTACCAAACGGCAGGACGGTCATGCGGATGACTTCCCAGCGGGTCGCGCCGAGTGCGAGCGCGGACTCGATCTGGCCCGGAGGGGTCTGCACGAAGACCTCGCGGGCGGTCGCCGCGATAATCGGGAGAATCATGACGGCGAGCACGATGCCACCCGTGAATATATTGCGGCCGGTCTCAAAAGACGGCGAATTGTCGTAGACCTTGAACAGGAAGAAGCCGCCGGCCCAGGACTCGAGCCAGGTGTAGAACCCGGAGAGCTTGGGTCCGAGGACCTGCCAGCCCCACAGACCGTAGACGATGGACGGCACGGCCGCGAGCATATCGACGAGAAAACCGAGCGGTTTTACGGCGCGGGCCGGAGCATAGTTCGACAGGAAGATGGCAATACCCAGCGCGATGGGCATGGCGATAAGAAGCGCGAGGACCGAGATGAGAACGGTCGACGCGAACATCGTGGGGATACCGAACTGCATAGCATCCGTATCGCTCGTATTCCAACGCTCACCGTAGGTGAAGAATCCAACGACTCCTCCCTCGTTGACGTTGAGGGCCGGGACGGCGCGCCACAGGAGGAACAGCGCGATGGCTGCAATCATCACCGTGATGAGCGTCGCGGACGCGGTGGACAGGAATTCAAAGACACGGTCGCCAGGGCGACGGACGCCCTTGCCCGAGTCTACAGTAACCACGTCATTCGTCGGCTTCGCAACGGTCGCCTGAGCGACAGTCGTTGGTTCCGCCTCGGGCGTGGACGCCGTGGTGAGGTTGTTGTCTGCCATGAGACTACGAAATCCTTTAGTTAGCGGGTGCGAGGGGTGTTACGCCCGCGCAGCGGGCTATAACGGCAAAGTTTTGGGAAACATGCCATAACCCCCAAACGTTTGTGCAACGGTTTGGGGGCAGCATGCGCGGCGCCGAACACGGCGCGACGCGGCGAAGGTCACCCGAAGCGAGCGACCCTCACGGGCGAAACTCTTAAGCGAGAGCCTCGACAGCAGCCTTCAGGCGGTCCAGGTGAGCACCAGAGACCGGGATGAAGCCAGCGTCCTCGAGCTCGGTGGACTGGTTGTCCAGGACAGTCTCGAAGAAGGCCTTGACCAGGGCGGCCTCGGACTCGTCGTAACCAGCGGAGCAGACGATGTTGTAGGTGGTGAGGATGAGCGGGTAAGCACCCTCAGCGTCAGAGGAGAAGAGCGCGTCCGCGTCGACGACCATGTCGTGCTCGGAGTTGGTCTCCTTGAAGGCCAGGTTGTCCAGAGCCTTGGCGACGGAGTCGTTGGACAGCTCGACCGGGCCATGACCGAAGTCGATAGCAGCGGTGGAGACGTTCTCCTTCTGCTTAGCGAAGCCAGCCTCGACGTAGGTGATAGCACCGTCGATGGAAGCAACCTGGTCAGCAACGCCGGAAGAGCCGTTAGCACCCTCACCGACGGCATCCGGGAACTGCTTGCCCTTGGAGTCCCACTCGCCGGTAGCAGCCTTGAGGAACTTCTGGAAGTTGTCCGAGGTACCAGACTCGTCAGAACGGAAGACGACGGTGATGTCCTTGTCCGGAAGCTCGACACCCTCGTTGGCGTCAGCAATAGCCGGGTCGTTCCACTTCTTGATCTCGCCCTTGAAGATCTTGGCGATGGACTCGGTGGTGAGGTTGACCGTCTGGTCGACACCCTCGAGGTGGTAAGCGATAGCAACCGGGCCGATGGTGGACGGCAGGTGCCATGCGTCGTTGCCGCCGCAACGCTCGTTAGCCGAGGTGACCTCGCCATCCTCCTCATCGAGCGGGGAGTCAGAACCAGCGAAGGTGGCGGTGCCGTTGATGAAGGCCTCAACGCCGGCGCCGGAACCGGAAGCGGTGTAGGACAGGTCAGCGTCCGGATACTTCTCGATGAAGGCCTTCTGGAACACGGACATGGCGTTCTGCTGGGAGGAAGCTCCCTCGCCGACCAGGGTGCCGGAGACGGAAGAGTCGCCCTGAGCAGAGTCGGAGGAACCGGAGTCAGAAGACTCGGAGCAAGCCACCAGAGCGGTGGAGGAAGCGGCGATCAGGCCGAAGATAGCTGCGGTGCGCTTGAAGTTGCGAATCACGGGAAACCTTCCAGTTATGTAGAGCAGATTCGAAAGAGGTCATTGGGGAGCCTGGATGACCACCCTTTTTCATTCTTTGGCGGGGGCCACGAGCTCACAGCGACATAACCTAACGAGCCTGGGTTAACCGAAAAGGTCACTTTCAGTGAACACAAGGTAAACAGTTATCACCGTTGATTAATGAAAATCATTGCTGCTGATACACGGCGTGCTCCTCGGCCACCCCGAAACCCAAATTTTCGTAGGCCCGCACTGCCGGTTCATTATCGGACTCGACATACAAAATCACACGTCGCGCGCCCTTTTCCACCATTCGGTGTAGCCCTGCATGGAGGAGCGGTGCCCCCAACCCACGTCCGCGATAGGCATTCGCCAACCCCACGACATAGACCTCACCAAAGGCCTCGCCGCCGTCCTCAACGTCTTCCGTGTGCCACTTGGTCCAGTGGAATCCAGCCAGGCTGGGGGTATTATCACTGCCCCCATTCGTAACGCCAGTCACATTTGTAGACGTGTCCCAGAATAGAATTACGTCCTTCTCATCGAACCATTCAGCCTCCATGCCGCGGCGCAAGCGCGCGACATCCCAGCCGCCTTGTTCGGGGTGCCACGAGAAGGCTTCATTATTTGCCGCCACCCATGCCGCGTCCACCGCGTCCGCGCCCCAGCGCGCCACCGACTCCTCATAGTTGAGGACCTCAAATCCTTCGGCAGAAGGAACCGTTGCGGCCGCGCGCAACGCTTCGCCCTCGACAGCCATGACGAGCAAGCGCCGCACGACGCTGAGCCCCTGGGCCTGCGCGAAGGCCTGTGCCGCCGGGAGATTACCGTGTGCCCACACCTGGAGGGAGGAGCCAGCGTCGAGCGAGCGGGCGGCATCGGCAAGCAAGGCCGAGCCAATGCCGCGCCGCCGGAAGTTCGGAGCTACAACGAGCTCTGCGGACTCCCCATCAAGCGCAATGAGCGCGCCGACCTGGCCATTCTCGCTATGCACGAAGTGCTGGTGGCCCAGGCGTTCATCGCTCAGCCCCAACAGATACTGCTCAGAGAAAGGTGCCACGCCATCGTTCGTGCGGGCGGCGTCGAGGACGGCATGGATCTGATCAAGGGTGTCCTGGTTCAAGCTCATGCCCCCACCTTAGTGACGCGCGGGTGCGTGCGGTAGAAATAGAACCATGAAGGCACTGAAAGCCGCGGGTGTCGCGGTGGGCTGCGTGGGAGCGCTCTGGCTAGCGGACTCCGCCGTAGCCATGCACGCGGAACACGCCGTGTCCGAACGCGTGGAAGAGCTCACGCGACTCGAGACCCCGCCGGACGTCTATATCGGAGGGCTTCCCTACGTCGCCGCGGCGGTCACGGGCACCGTGCCGCTGCTCGAGGTGCGTTCCTCCGACGTCGAAGTGCCACAGCTAGGCATGGTCAACGCGCAAACCACCCTGCGCGACGTGCACATCACCCCGCAACAGGTATGGACCGGGGACTATGACGGCGCGGTGGCCTCCACACTCTCGCGCAGCCTGAGCCTCGACGGCGTGGCGCTCGGCCGCCTGCTGGGCATGACGGATCTCAATATCAACAACCCGAATAATATCTCGCCCTCCGGCGGCAATTCCGCAGAAGCCGAGCTCACGGGCACCATCCCCGGCGACGAGTTGCCCACGACGGTTCAGGTAGAGCTGCGTCTCGAAGGCCCCATGTTCTATATGCGGCCCATCGACGCGCCAGAAGGCCACGTCCACGACGCGTTCTATCTGGAACTCGACACGCGTCGCCTGCCGCTGCCGGCCCAGGCGACGAAGGTCTCGCTGCGTGGCGGCACCATCAACGTGGAGGTCCAGCGCCGCAACGTCGAGCTCCACCTCGATCTCCTCTCTCCGCTGGAAATCGACGGGGACTACGACAAGGACGGCAAACAGATCACGAGCTAAGGCGAATAGACCTCAAGCGCGTCGGGGATAGAACGCAGCCGCACGTGCTCGAGTTTGCCTTCGGACTCGCCGTCCGCTTGGAAGCGGTGCAGGCCAGGCACGCCCAGCTCCACCCATTCCGCGTCATCGAATTGGATCACGCGGCCACGCGCAAGCCGGTACGCCCCAAAGAGGTGCAGCAAGCCCGCGAAGCCGCCGATGCCCCCAATATCCGTCAGCCCGAAGACCCCCAGGCCCTTATCGAAGGAGTTACGGGGGTTCGTCACGACGGGCAGCGGCCCGAGGAACGTCCACGGGTTGGTATTCGACGCAAAAATGAGCTGCGCGCCCCGCAGCTCGAGCGTGCGCTCCCCTGCCTTGGCGTGGACATCAATGTGCGGCGGGCGCACGCGCGCACGCGCCCAACCGCGCAGCGTCGCGCGCAGGTAGCGCAGCGGCGTCGCCGCAAGTCCTTTCGCACGCGCCTTGTCCACGGCGTGGAGAACGTCTGCGTCGAGTCCAAAACCAGCGTTGACGGCAAACCATCGCGCCTCGTCTGGCTCGGCCTCACCGTCTGCTCCGAGAGACTCCCACGTGCCCAGGCGGATGGTGCGGCGCAGGTCGTAGAGCATGCACTCGGCGAGGGTTTGGGCGGCATCGGCAGGCTCTGCGGGAAAGCCCAAAGCCCGGGCGAAGACATTGGCCGAGCCCGCCGGGATGACGGCGAGCACCGGGACCTCCTCGGCTGGGCGCGGGTTCTTGGGCGATCCCAGAAGCCCGCCCACGATTTCATTGACGGTGCCGTCTCCGCCGACAGCGATCACCACGTCGCACTCGGCGCGCGTGAGGGTGGACACCATCTCCGCCGCGTGTCCCGGATAGTGACTCTGCCGCACCAGAAGATGCAGGTCAGGGACCTCGCGCAGGCGGGCGTAGACCTGCCGAAGCATAAGTTCGCTCTGACTGGTCGAATTCGGGTTGGTGATGAGCAAGGCTCGCATGGGTTTCTAGCCTAGCGCTAAACGGTAGGCTGATGGGCATGTCTGAACGAAACGCATCCCACCCCGAAAACGATCCCAACAAGCTGGACGGCAACGAGGCCGTCAATCGCGCCGCGGAGGATTGGAAAGACGCCGCCTCCCGCAATATTCCGGCCGTCGGCCTCGACGAGGTCCCGGTTCCCGATGACACGGCGAACCTGCGCCAGGGCCCGTCCCTCCACGACGCGCTGCTGGGACTTCTCCCCTTGGTCGGCGTGTGGCAGGGCGAGGGCCAGGCTCACGATTCGAACGGCGATCAGTACACGTTCGGCCAGCAGCTCGTTATCGCCCACGACGGCGAGCACTACCTGACCTACACCTCTCGCACGTGGAAGATCGACTCCGAGGGCAAGCCGGTAGGCCCCGATGTACGCGAGTCCGGCTTCTGGCGCATCTCCCCCAAGGACGAGATCGAAATGACCTACACCTCGAATAACGGCATCGTGGAAATCTTCTACGGCGAGCCCTTTAACGAGCGCGCCTGGTCCCTCCAGTCCGCGTCCACCATGGTCACGGAGACCGGCCCGAAGAACCTCGGCCCCGGCAAGCGCATGTACGGCCTCATGCCGAATAACAACCTGGGCTGGGTCGACGAGCGCATGGTCGACGGCGAGATGCGCCCCTACATGTCGGC
This sequence comes from Corynebacterium sp. CMW7794, assembly GCF_001563605.1. Taxonomy (NCBI): domain Bacteria; kingdom Bacillati; phylum Actinomycetota; class Actinomycetes; order Mycobacteriales; family Corynebacteriaceae; genus Corynebacterium; species Corynebacterium sp. CMW7794. The sequence goes on along the minus strand of NZ_KQ961708.1, from coordinate 25,569 downwards.
GGAGCTCAAGCGCATCGCGGGCTAAAGCATTAGAGCGCGGACCGCATCAGCTCCCGAATCTCCTCCACATTGGCGGGTTTCGGGAGCTTTTGTCCGTTCAGGTGCGTCACGCGCACCGGCCCGCGCGTCGAGGAGACGAGCCACACCGAGTCCGCCCCCAGCAGGTAGTCAACGTTCATTTCTTTGCGTTTACAGCGCCAGCCGTCTGCCTCCGCGCGGGCGAAGATGGCAGCTTGCGTCGTGCCCGGCAAAATTCCCGGCGCCGCGGGCGTGCGCAGCTTGCGTCCCTTGGTCGTCACGACCGACGAGCGGGAGCCCTCCAGCACGAGTCCTGCGCCGTTGAGGTAAATGACGTCCTGCGCGCCCTGCTTTTTGGCGTAGCGCAGCGCCGCCATCGTCGCGGCGTAGTTCACCGTCTTCGCCGGGAACTCCGTGGGCAGCTGCCACGTACGCTCCATGGTGATGGCCTTAACACCCTTCTCACGCTCACGCAGCGTCTCCGCGTCAATGCCCTCGACCGCGACCCAACCAGTGGGAATGCTCGTCGACGCGCGCCCGCGCGTGAGCGTCCACGTGCACTTGCCCTCGGCCTCGCCCCACTCCTCGAGTGCGGCCTTCGTGGCCTCCTGCCACTTCTCGGGCGTGGGCAGCGGCAGGTCGAGCGCCTCGGCCGAGCGCCGGAACCGCTCGAGGTGGCGTTCCATGTTGTGAGCCTGTCCGCCCTCAACGCGCATGGCCTCAAAGATGCCGTCACCACGCGTGACGCCCAGATCGTCGGCAAAGAGCAGCGGAAGGTTCGCGTTATGGCGGCGAATAGACCCGCCGAAAGGCTCGATGACGTAGATGACAGGCGCAATACTCATGACTTCAATTATGCCCTACGATGGGGATCCATGACCTACGTTTCGCCGTTGCTTGACCGTCCCCGCGCTGCCGCTTTCCAAGGGGACAGCCTCCTCGATAAAGAGGGCGTGGCCTGGCATTATGGCGATCCCCTCGTGGAGCAACGCTACGTCGAAAACGGCACCGCCGTCATCGACCGCTCGCAGCGCCGCGTGCTCGCCGTCACTGGCCCCGAAGCCGCGGTATTCCTTAATAATTTGCTCTCCCAAAAGCTTGACGATGCCCCCTCGGGCTTCGCCGCGTCCGCCCTCGACTTCGACATCCAGGGGCATATCCTCCACGCCGCAGACGTGGCCGTCGTCTCCCCTACCGAGATCTACCTCGACGTGCCCGACGCGCAGTTCGAGTCGCTGCGCGATTACCTCACGAAGATGATCTTCTGGTCCCAGGTCGAGGTGGCCGAGGCGGACCTTGCGATCCTCACGCTGCTCGGCAAGCCGGTAGACGGCTTCGACGCGGCCGCCGCGGGCGTCGTCTTTGATCGCACCGTGGACTGGCTCGGCGCCCCGCGCCGCGATCTCGCCGTCCTGCGGGCCGAACTGGTCGACGCGGTCGAGGCCCTCGAAGCCGCCGGCGCCCACCTGGCTGGACTCATGGCGTTTACCGCCGAGCGCGTCCGCGCCCGCGAGCCGGAACTGGCCGCTGACCTCGACGATAAGGCGATCGCCCACGAGGTTCCCCAGTGGATCGGCCGCGGCGAACACCCCGGCGCCGTCCACCTCAACAAGGGCTGCTACCGCGGCCAGGAGACCGTCGCCCGCGTGGAGAACCTCGGTCGCTCGCCGCGCTTGCTCGTCCTTTTGTACCTCGATGGCTCCGCGCCGGACCGCCCCGAGCCGGGCGCCGATATCCTGTCCGGCCCCGGTGGGCGCCGCGTGGGCCGCCTGGGCACCGTCGTCGACGACTGTGACTTCGGCCCCATCGCCCTCGGCTTGGTCAAGCGTTCTGCACTCACGGGCACCGATCTCGTCACCGGCCCGCTGCGCGGCGAGGCGAACGTCGCCGCGAGCGTCGAGCCAGAGTCCATCCCCACGGATGAGGGCCCCAAGGCTGGCCGCGCCGCGGTGGAGAAATTGCGCGGCCGCTAGCCTTCTTTGCCCTGTAACAGGGGGCGGTGCGGAATTTTTTCGGCACACAGGCTATTGTGTCTAACAGGACCATACTGTTATTGAAATTCGATGGGGCATCCGAACTTCCCTGGAATGCCTACACACACCTCAAGGGGGTCATGCACATGGGACGCGGACGCGCGAAGGCGAAGCAGACCAAGGTTGCACGCCAGCTGAAGTACAACTCACCTGAGATGGATTTGGACTCGCTCCAGCGCGAGCTCGCCGCTCAGAAGCCGCGCAACGACTGGGATGACGAAGACGAGGTGGACTACGAAGACAAATACGCCGACTACATCGACGAGTATGACGATGAAGACGACGTTGAGGATGACACCGACTCTTCGGACAAGCGCTAAGTCCTAAGACTCTTATTCCGCCGCCGGCCCGCCCGGCGGCGGATTTTTGCGTGTCCCCATCCTGACCGTGTCCGTCACGACGCTGTCTGCGCTTCGTCCGTCCGGCGCGCGGCGCGCGGCGGACTTCAGAACAACGAAGGCCCCATAAACCACGGAAATCTGAGCCTTCGTTGTCGTGAAATCCGCGACACCGTTTCCACGCGACGCACAGGCGCATTCCACCAGCTCGTTCCTTGCGATAATTCTCCGCGCGCCGCATGAGCCGACGCGATTTTCGCAAGGAACCGGACACGCGAACGCCGCCCTGCCGATGCGGCACGGGCGGCGTGTGTCTGAGGCGCGAACTTAGAAGTTCGGGTGCTCGCCCTGCATGATGACGCGCGGCTCGTCGCCGCCGGACTCGCGGATGGTGCCGAGCTCCCAGGCGTCGAGGTGGCGGGCGGTGAGCATGGCCAGGGCGCGGTCGCGGTCCTCCGGGGAGACGACGGCGATCATGCCGACGCCCATGTTGAAAGTCTTCTCCATCTCGGACAGGGCGATCTTGCCCACGGAGGCGATGGTGCGGAAGATCTGGGCCGGGGTCCAGGTCGCGCGGTTGACCTCAGCGGTGAGTCCCTCCGGGATGACGCGCTCGAGGTTGCCCGCGAGACCGCCGCCGGTGACGTGGCAGAACGTGGAGACCTGGCACTCGGCGGCGAGCGCCAAGCAGTCCAGCGCGTAGATCTTGGTCGGCTCAAGGAGTTCCTCGCCGAGGGGGCGGCCGAGCTCTTCCACGTGGCCGTCGAGCGGCAGGCCCGCCTGTTCGAGGAGGACGTAGCGGGCCAGCGAGTAGCCGTTGGAGTGCAGTCCAGAGGAGCCCATGGCGATGAGCACGTCTCCATCGCGGACCTTGTCCGGGCCAAGGAGGCCATCAGCCTCGACGACGCCCACGGCCGTGGCGGAGACGTCGTACTCTTCTGGGTCCATGACGCCGGGGTGCTCCGCGGTCTCACCGCCGAGCAGAGCGCAGCCTGCCTGGACGCAGCCTTCGGCGATGCCCTTGACGACCTCGGCGACCTTCTCCGGAACGACCTTGCCCACCGCAATGTAGTCCTGGAGGAAGAGCGGCTCGGCTCCGCAGACCACGAGGTCATCGACGCACATGGCGACCAGGTCGATGCCGATGGTGTCGTGCTTGTCCATCGCCTGGGCGACGGCGAGCTTCGTGCCCACACCGTCCGAACCGGCAGCGAGGATGGGCTCCTTGTACTCGCCCAGCTTGAACAGGCCGGCAAAACCGCCGAGGCCGCCCATGACCTCCGGGCGGGTGGCGCGCTTGGCGTGCGGGGCGAAGAGGGTAACGGCGCGGTCGCCCTCTTCGATGCTCACGCCGGCAGCGGCGTACGTGGTGCCGGAGTTCTCGGCGGCGGTCTCAGAGGAAGCGGTGGGGTTTTCAGACATCGCGGTGGGATTCCTTAAAAGTCGGTCGGAAGGGGTTTAGGCGTCGGTGCCTTGAAGTTTACGCACGGCCTCGGCATTGGGGTTGCCCGCTGGCAGGCCCAGGGGGTAGTTGCCGGTGAAGCACGCAGTGCACAGCTCCATGCCGGGCTGCTCGGTCGCGCCGACCATGTCGTCGACGGACACGAAACCCAGGGAGTCCGCGCCGATGGCTTCACGGATAACGTCGGCGACGGTCTCCGGGTCATCGGACGGCGTGGCATTCGCGATGAGCTCCGCAGGCGAGGCGAAGTCAATGCCGTAGAAGCACGGCCACTTCACCGGCGGGGACGCGATACGCACGTGGACCTCGGCGGCGCCGGCCTCCCGGAGCATGCGAATAAGGGCGCGCTGCGTGTTGCCGCGGACGATGGAGTCGTCGACGACCACGAGCTTCTTGCCCTTGATGACCTCGCGCAGCGGGTTGAGCTTGAGGCGGATGCCGAGCTGGCGCTGCGTTTGCGTGGGCTGAATGAAGGTACGGCCCACGTAGGCGTTCTTCACCAGGCCGTGGGCAAAGGTGATGCCGGACTCGCGGGCGTAGCCCACGGCGGCGGGGTTGCCGGACTCGGGCACCGGAATGACCATGTCGGCGCCGTCGGCCGGGCACGAGCGCGCGAGGCGACGGCCGATGTCCACGCGGGCGGCGTTGACGGAGCGGCCCTTAATCTGTGTGTCGGGGCGTGCCAGGTAGACGTACTCGAAGACGCAGCCGTGGCGGGTGGGCTCGGCGAAGGTCTCGGAGCGGATGCCGGCCTCGTCGATGGAGATGAGCTCGCCAGGCTCGACCTCGCGGAGGAACTGGGCGCCCACGATGTCGAGCGCACAGGTCTCAGACGCGACGACCCAGCCCTTCTCTAGGCGGCCTATGACGAGCGGGCGCACGCCATGCGGGTCGCGCGCGGCGTACAGCGTGTGGCCATCGGTAAAGGTGAGAGAGAAAGCACCCTTAACGCGCGGCAGCAGCGCACGAGCGGAGTCGAAGACAGAGGTGTTTTCATCTACGCCTTCGGCAAGCAGCATGGACAAGCACATGGAGTCCGAGACCGATTCCTGCGTGGGCTTAATCAAGCCCTTCTCCACGACCTCGGCACGCAGCTCGAGGTAGTTAACGAGGTTGCCGTTGTGGCACAGCGCAATGTCCACGCCGGACGAGGACGTCTCAAACATCGGCTGGACGTTCGACCATTCCTTGCCGCCCGCCGTGGAGTAGCGCGTGTGTCCCACGGCGACGTTGCCCTTGAGCGAGCCCAGGATGGATTCATCAAAAATATTGGCGACGAGGCCCATGTCTTTGAATACGACGATTCGCTCGCCGTCGCCGACGCCAATGCCGGCGGCTTCCTGGCCACGATGTTGGAGGGCGAAGAGGCCGAAGTACGTGAGAGTGGAGACGTCCTCCCCCGGTGCCCAAACGCCGAAGACGCCGCACTCCTCGCGCGGTTCAGTCTCCCCCTGATCGTCAAGATCGGTCAGTGGGGCGGGGTGGGTAGTGACAGCAGCATGCGCAGGGTTAATCACGCGCCCCATCCTAGCCGCTACAGGCACAGAAAACTAAAAGATTACGGGGAGCCATTTCGCGATTTCCCCCGCGCGCGAACCCGAGGCGTCGATGCGACGCGCCTCCACCGCCGTGGACCACTCCGTCACACCCAGCGCCAATTCCAGCCAGGTGCGCGCGTCCGTCTCGACCACATTCGGGGGCGTGCCACGCGTATGACGAGGCCCCTCAATGCACTGGACAGCCACGAACGGGGGAACACGCAGCTCCACACTGTGTCCCGGCGCGTCGTGTGCGACGGCACGGGCGGTGCGCCGGACGGCATCGGCAAGCTGCGAGCGGGAGGGATCCGGCAACGCCGGGTCGCGCACCCAGGCTTCCACGGCGGCGACGGCGGCGCGGGTGGCGGCGGGGTCATGCACCTTCTTCATACCCCCGGATTGTAGACCCGTCGCGACGACTTATACCCTTTGCCTGCGAATGTGCTCCACGAACCTTAAGGTAGTGACATGGCTAACGCTGAAACCCCGTCCCCATCCCTCACACTGCGCTTTATGGCTGCGCCCACGGACCTGCTTATCGCGGGCGCCCAAGGCATCGGCGGCGGCCGCGTCCTCGAATGGATCGATAAGGCCGCCTACGCCTGCGCCGCGCAGTGGTCCGGCACGTACTGCGTGACCGCCTACGTCGGCCACATCCACTTCACGCGCCCCATCCCCTCCGGCCACATCGTGGAGGTCCGCTCGCGCATTGCAATGACGGGCCGCACCTCCATGCACATCGTCAACGAGGTGCTCTCCGCCGACCCGCGTGACGGCTTCTTCACCCGCGCATGCGATTGCCTCGTCATCTTCGTGGCCCAAGACCCGACGACGGGCAAGCCGACCCCAGTGCCCTCTTTCGTACCCCAGACGGATGACGAGCTGCGCGTCGAGGCCGCCGCGAAGTCCCGCATCGAGCTGCGCAAGGCCATCGAGGCAGAGATGGACACGCAGACCTACGACGGGCCCTCGGATGCCCCGCGCATGGTTAACCGCTTCCTCGCCAAGCCCACGGACGTCAACTGGGGCGGCAAGGTCCACGGCGGCACGGCCATGGAATGGATCGATGAGGCCGGCACCGCGTGCACCATGGAGTGGTCCGGCGAGCAGACCATCGCCACGTACGCGGGCGGCATTCGCTTCTACCGTCCCATTTCCATCGGTGATCTCATCGAGGTCGACGCCCGCATGATGGTCACGGATACCCGCACCATGCAGCTGTCGGTCCACGTACGCTCCGGCGCGCCTGCCGAAGGCCGCACGAACCTTAAGACCGCCATCCACGCGACGGTGTCCTACATGGCCATCGATAACGACTGGCAGCCCCTTGGCGCCCGCCAGTTCACCCCGCGCACCGAAGAGGACATTCGCCTGGCTGAGCACGCCCACATCCTGCGTGGCCTGCGCGGCAAGTACTCCCCACAGCCGCTCATCGTGGCGCCGAAAGTTCAGCACATCGACTAGCTTTCCGATGCCCCCTTTCCCATAGGCTGGGCCAGAACAGCACGCGACCATCGAGCCCTATCTTTTTCTTCGACGGCACCACGCGTGAGGCTTTCACGTTCTACCACGAGGTCCTCGGCGGCGACGCCACGGACATTGAGACCGCGCGCGGTTGGTTCGAAGCTCTGGCCAAGGACGGCCGCGTCGTCCTGCCGATGGGCAAACAGCAGTGGGGCGATGTCTACGGCCAGGCCGAGGACAAGTTCGGCATTTTCAGGTCCGTCAACATCCCAAGCACATAGCGGCTGCCGCACATGAGGCAGCCAGCGCGGTCAGCACGCTAGGCCGCTGACACGACGACCATCCACACAGCGACGAGGTGCACGATAGCCGCGGCCACCGTCGCGGTGTGGAAGTGTTCGTGGTAGCCGAACCATTGGGCGTTGCGCCCAGGCCATTTGAAGCCGTAAATGAGCGCGCCGAGTGAATAGATAATTCCTCCGGCGAACAGCAGGCACACGACTGCTGGGCCCGCCTCGCGCCACAACTGCGGAATGAGCGGCACAACGAGCCACCCCAGCCCCAGGTAGACCACGACGTCGAGCCACCGCGGGTGAGAAATCCACACGAGATTCAGCACCACCGCAGCGATGGCGCCTATCCACGCGATGACGAGCAACCACCACGCGTTGTCTACCGCAATGCATAGCAGAGGCGTGTAAGTCGCAGCAATAAACACCGCGATGGTCGAGTGGTCTGCGCGCCGCCACCACGCCACGGTAGAAACCTTGCCCCAAGGCACGAGGTGATACGCGGCGGAAACTCCGAACAACCCGATGAGTCCCACTGCGTACACCGTCACACCCAGAGCCGCGCCCCACGGCACGCGCATCCACGCGAAGGTAACAAGGACCGTCGAGGCCACGAGTGCTGCGATAGCTGCGCCGAAGTGGAACCATCCACGCCCCGCTGGCCGCTGGCCGCGGTCAGCCATGACATACGTGCGGGTAATCAGGCCCTTGTCCATCGTGGTGCCTCCCATTCAGTTAACCTACGCCACCGTAACCATACCAGAACACCACTCCCCCACAGCCGGCCTTCACACCGTGCATGAGCGAGCGGCAGGCCCTCTCGCCCAGTCGAATTGCTCTCACACAGTAAGTTCTTTGCCCAGCGCACCCGCGAGATTCTCGTCGTTAACATGAACGTCATCGCGGGCCTTTCGGCCTCCGGCGCACCGGCCCTCACTATCGCAGAGGCTTATTTCGATAAGTACATCGCCATTGCGTCGCGGTCTGGCTACACGGCGGTCCTCCACGTGGACAAGCTCAAGAATACGAAGGTCTACTTCTATTCCGGCTCCGCCTGGAAAAGACGGCTTCGACACCGACCAACGCGGCATGTTCTGGAACGGCGTTATGGAGTACCTCGTACGCCTCACCAACGAGCCTTTCGTCGCCCAGGCACGTGGCGCGGGTGTCGACGTCACCTATGACCGCGATGCCTATGGCATTCACGATTGGCCGTACTACAAAGACGCCCTTGGCAAATCCTGGACAAAGGTCATTGGCCCTGCGCTCGGGGCATACGTCACCCACTTTTCGTTCGGGTTTCACGTTCCACGCGCGTGCGGAGCGGTAGTCGCCCCCTTCCTCAACTAGTTTCTCGAATGAAGAAAAGTTATGATTAATGAATGCGACTTTCTCTCTCTCGTGTCGCCGCCACCGCCCTGACGGCCACCACTTTGGCAGCTTCCGTTTTCGTCACCGGGTTCGCAGCTCCGGCTCAGGCCGCCCCCCTTGCCCCGGGGTCGTCACTGCCGGGCACCGCTGCCCCGCAGCCGTGGCTTGGTAATACGCCGTTCATCGTCTCGAAGAAACACGTAAACGGCAACCACTGGAAGGTGCGCGTGTGGTCCCCAGCCAACCGCGCCGTCGTCGACAACAACGTCCTGCTGCCTCCGGGTGACCAGCCGCGACCGTCCTTCTACTTGCTGCCCGGCATCAAGGGCGGCCAGGCAGGCCTCAACTGGATGTCGCACAGCGACGTCAAGAGCTGGTTCGCCAATGAGAACGTCAACGTCGTCATGCCGCTGGGCGGTCCATACTCCCTCTACACGGACTGGGATTCCACGGATCCCATCCTTGGCGTCAACAAGTGGAACACTTACATGACGCAGGAGCTTCCTCCGCTCATCGACAAGGAATTCCATGGAACCGGCCGCGACGCCATCGGCGGCCTATCCTCCACGGGCGCCGCGGCGCTCGACATCGCAGGCCATAACCCGCGCCGCTTTGTTGCTGCGGCCTCGTATTCCGGCTGCCCCATTCGTTCCGGCGCCTACGGCGGCACAATCTCCACAGCCATGATCGCCTTGGGCGGCGGCTCCTCGTTTAACGCGTGGGGCATGCCCGGCAATGCCTCGTGGCGCGAGCACGATCCCAACACCAACCTGGATCGTCTGCGCGGCGTCAAGGTCTTCGTCGCCTCCGCCTCCGGCCAACCTGGCGGCCCTGACGGCATCGGCAACTTAAGCTCCACCGCTGGCCAGGCATTCGGTCCCGCCGAGGTCGAAATCGTCGCTAACGGCTGCACCCAGCAGTTCGCCGATAACGCGCGCCGCGCCGGGCTCGACGTCAACCGCTATTACACGCCACAGGGCTCTCATTCCTTTGGTCTTTTCTCCCACCAGATGAAGGTGAGCTGGGCTCAAACCATCGCACGCGCTATCGGCGCCGCGAATCTCTAAAGACCCCATCTGAGGACAGCGTCGCGCAGACACAAGAGCGAAAACGCCCCTGGACGTGACCCAGGCCACTAGGGTGAAGCCATGACCGTTTCTCCCGCCTCCGCCCGCCTGCGTGCGCTGTGCGTCGCCGCGGCCATCACTTCGCTCCTCGTCACATCGTGGAGCGACCCCGCCGTCGCTCCCGCACAATCCGCAGAGAACTCCTCTACCGAAGGCAGTGCCGACAGCGAATCTGCACGCACCGCCACCGAAGGCTCGGTGGCCATTTCCGATGGCTCTGCCCTCAGTTCCATTGGCTCTTCACGCCTAGGCGATCCCCTCGTCGCGCCCCGTGGCTCCGCCCAGTTACCTGACGCCCTCGGCTCAGGTGACGGCAGCTCAGATGGACAATGGCTGGGTAGTTCTGTCCCGGCATTCAAAGGACTCTCCAGCAACAGGGCCAGCAGCTCGTCGAGTGGAGACTCCTTTGCCACGGCTCAGCTATCCAGTGAGGAGGATCGAGGCGAACCTTCCCCTGTCGATTACGGCCCTGAGCCGCGCCTGCTCGACACCCGCCCCGTCGAAGGCAACCTCGTCGAGATCGATGTCTGGTCACCGGCGAATCAGAGCATCGTCACCAATCTTTTGTTGCGAGCCCCGCAGACCGACACCCCAGCATCGACGCTCGTGCTCATGTCCGGCGCTGACGGCGGTGCAGGCGGTGCCAACTGGCACACGGAGACTGATTACGAAGAATTCTTTGCCGATAAGCAGGTCAACGTCGTCACCCCCATCGGCGGCGGCGCGTCGATGTACGTCAATTGGGAAAACACGAACTCGCCTGCTGGCCGCAATCAATGGGCAACGTACCTCGGCGAGGAACTCCCCCGCGTCGTCCAAGAAGAATTCAATGGCACCGGCCAGGATGCCATTGCTGGCCTGTCTATGTCCGGCGGCCCCGCGCTGCACATTGCGGCGGAAAACCCCGAGCGGTTCGCCGCGGCAGCATCGTTCTCCGGCTTTCCCGCGACTTCCGGCGTCCTGGGGCGCATTGTCAGCCAAGGCATCATCAAAGGCTCGGAGGGCAGCTCCGTCGACGCCTTCGGCTTGTCCAGCAGCGATGCGTGGCAGCTCAATGACCCTTCCTACGACCCAGCGGCGCTGCGTAATACCGACGTCTTCGTGGGCACCGCCTATGGCATCCCCACCGCAGAGGAATTTGGCGGCAATTGGACGTGGGGGCTTACCCTCGAGGCAGTCTCCCAAGTCACCTCGAACTACTTCACCCGTGCGGCCCAGGCGCGCGGCGTCCACGTCGAGCGCTTTCACACGACGTTTGGTGCACACTCGTACGCGCTGTTCGAGCGAGAGCTGCACGCCGCGTGGGAGTCGACTATCGCCCCGGCCCTCAACTTAAAGTAACCGCGGCTGAACAGTGGTCGTCTACGACCACTGAACTCCATGGCATCAGGCCAACGGCACGGCTTGTCTCCGCGAGCCGTGCCGTTCTCATTCAGCTTGTCCGCATCCCGGCACCCCATCCCGCCCTCATGAAGTGACCACTAAGTAAATACTGCGAGAACATTGTTAAAGCGCTAAACAAACTGCCAGGTGAAGGCGAAATTTGTAGTTTCACCACGATGCTTTTACGCGTTTAATGCTATCTGTCCATTCGCTTCTCTCCTCATCGAACTCAAGGATTCTTATGCATTCTCGCCGCATTGGCACGCTGGCTATCGCTGCCCTCGTCTCCTCACTCGCCACTATTCCAGCCCACGCCGCGACGGACGGCTCCCAGGTCGTCATCTCCGAGGCCTACGGCGGTGGCGGAAACTCCAGCGCCACGTACACGCACGACTTCATCGAGCTCTACAACCCCACCGACGCAGACATCGAGCTCTCCGGCTACACCGTCGAGTACTTCTCCGGCAAGGGCAGCACCGGCGGCAAGGCCACCCTCAGCGGCACCATCCCTGCTGGCGGCTACTTCCTCATCCAGGGCGGCCAGGGCAACGGCGGCACCACCGCGCTGCCCACCCCGGATGCCGACGCCGGTCTCAACATGGCTGGTTCAAGCGGTACGGTCCAGCTTGCCGATGCCGCCGGCACCGCCGTCGACACCGTCGGTTACGGTTCGGCCACCCTCAACGAGGGCTCCCCCGCCGCTGGCGCCTCCAACTCGCAGTCGGTTTCCCGCGATGCCGCAGGCACAGACACCGACAACAACGCCGCGGACTTCACCGCGGGCGCCCCCACGCCGCAGAACTCCGGCGCCGTGCCGAGCGACCCGACAGATCCTGCCGATCCCACCGACCCCGAGACTCCGGCTGACCCCACAGATCCGACCGCCCCCGCTGACCCGGCGGCCATCACGCCCATCGCCGAGATCCAGGGCACGGGCGCCACATCCCCGCTCGTTGATCAGACTGTGACGACCGAGGGCGTCGTCACCGCAGTATGGAAGGAAGGCGGCCTCAACGGCTTCACCATCCAGACCGGCGGCACCGGCACCGAGGTTCCCGCTGCTGGCGACGCCTCCCACGGCATCTTCGTCTACATGGGCTCCCGCACGGACTACCCGGAGCTCGGCGCTTCTGTCCAGGTCTCCGGCAAGGTCTCTGAGTTCTTCAACGCCACGCAGATCACCGCTGCTGAGATTTCCTCGCTCGCCGAGGCTCTGCCTGCCGTCACGCCGCTCGTTATCGATGAGCTGCCAGCCGGCGATGCAGCCCGCGAGCCCTTCGAGGGCATGCTCGTCCAGCCCGGTACCCACACGGTGACGAATAACTACGCGCTCACCACCTACGGCGAGGTCGGCCTCAACGGCGGCACCGAGTACCTGCGCCAGCCGTCGGATATCTACGAGCCCTCCACAGAACCGAATTCCGATCTGCAGAAGCTCGCTGCGTCCAACAAAGAACGCCTCGTCATCCTCGACGACGCCCGCACGAAGAACTACATGCAGTCGGACAAGGAGACCCCACTGCCCTACATCTCGCAGGACGGCGGCTCGACCATCAAGTCGCTGCGCACCACGGACCACGTCGAGTTCCAGCACCCCGTCGTCGTTCACTACTCGCACGACGCCTGGCGCTTCGAGCCCACCACACCGGTTACCGGCAACACCTCTGGCGCTGACTTGCCCATCTCCTGGGAAGATTCCCGCGCAGCCATCGAGGGCGGCGTAGACGTCAAGGGTGACTACACTATCGGCGCATTCAACGTCCTTAACTACTTCGTCTCCCTCGGCGAGGAGTTCGGCGGCACCAGCCACAAGGACAAGGACGGCAACCCGGTCACCGTCAACCGCGGCACGACCCGTGGCGCGTGGACCGCCTCGGCCCTGGCTGACCAGCAGGCCAAGATCGTCGCCGCCATCAACGGCCTCGACGCTGACGTCATCGCCCTGTCCGAGATCGAAAACGGCTACGCCGTCACCGGCGACATCAACAAGCGCGATAACGCTCTGAAGACACTGACCGAGGCCCTTAACGCCGCAGGCGGCAACTGGGAGTATGTGAAGTCCCCGTCGAATGTCCCGGTCAAGGGCGATGTCATTCGCACCGCGTTTATCTACGACCCGGATCGCGTCAAGCCCGTGGGCGAGTCCCGCATCTTCACCGATGACCGCTTCACCGGCACCGCCCGCGAGCCGCTCGCCCAGGAATTCGCAGCGACTGATCCGAATGTGAAGGAAACTTTCGTCGCGGTCGCCAACCACTTCAAGTCCAAGGGGTCCGTCGCCAAGGGCGACGCTGACTCCGGCGACGGCCAGGGCAACAACCCGAACGTCCGCAACGCTCAGGCGCAGGCTGTGCTCGATCACCTTGCCAAGCAGAAGGACTGGGAGGGCAAGGCCACCTTCGTCATGGGTGACCTCAACACCTACACCATGGAGCAGGCCCTCGGCGTCTTCCGCGCGAACGGCTACACCGTCCCGGCTGAGACCTACGGTGCCGATCCGTCCTACCAATTCGACGGTCTCCTCGGTAGCCTCGACCACGTGTTGGCCAACGAGGTTGCCTCCGGCAAGGTCTCTGACGCCCAGGTCTGGAACATCAACTCGGACGAGTCCGTCGCCTTCGAGTACTCCCGCCGCAACTACAACGTGGTGGACTTCTACGACAACTCCCCGTTCCGCGCTTCTGATCACGACCCGGTCAAAGTTGGGTTCTCGCTCTCTGCTACGGCTCCCTCGGAGGACGACGATCCGAAGGATGATGACACCACCTCCGATGCCCGCGGTGTCAAGGAGATGAAGATCGTCGACGGCGAGCTCATCGTCTACTACACCGACGGCACGGAACAGAACCTCGGCACCGTCCGCGGCGAGCCGGGCAAGGACGGCGTCGATGGCAAGGATGGCCAGAACGGTACCGACGGCAAAGACGGCCGCTCCGTGACTAAGGTTCAGGTCCTCGACAACGGCGATTTGGAAGTCACCTACTCTGACGGCACCACCGAGATTGTCGGCAACACCCAGGGCCCGAAGGGTGAGCCTGGCCGCGACGGCGCGGACGGCAAAGACGGCGTCGACGGCCAGAAGGGCGAGACCGGCGCTGATGGCCAGAACGGTCAGGATGGTGCCGATGGCGCCGACGGACAGAATGGCAAGGATGGCGCCGCCGGTAAGAACGGCAAGGACGGTCGCGGCATCGAGAGCATCGAGGCCAACGAGGACGGCTCGCTCACGGTGACCTTCACCGATGGCACGCAGCAGAACGTCAAGGTCTCGGGCCAGGTGACGAAGGAAGCCGGCGACGAGGAGACGGACAAGGACACCACGCCGGGCAAGGACGCGGACGGCGCGGATGCCTCGAGCCTGGGCACGGGCGGCATCGTCGGCATTGTGCTCGCGGTGCTGGCGCTCGTGGGTGCCTTCCCGTTCATGGCGGCTGTCTTCGGCCAGATTCCGGACAGCGCACTGCAGACGCTGCCTGCGCCGGTACGCATGGCCATTAAGAATCTGAAGATGTAGCACACAACGCAGAGAGGGCCCCGGTTGTGTGTGGGGCCCTTTCGTCGTTTTCGTGCGTTAAATCCCCACGGCCGCGAGGTGCCGGGGTTCGGTCTTATCCACACGCTGTTGGTAGTCGGGGTGCTTGGGTCAGCCATGACTTCGCGTAGGGGACACCGCGACGATGCGCAGGCCGTAGTCGACGCCGTCGGAGAGGCCGTCACAGGCTTTCTCCTGGGGATTCGGCTCGGTGCTACTCAAAGGACTGCTCCTTGACGAAGTGATGGGACGGGATCGAGACGCGATTGGTCACGTTCATGGCAATCGCCACCCACTCGACGGCGGCGAATTGGGCGTCGGTGAGAGGAGCGGCGGCGAAGAGTTGAGCAAAGTCGCGGGAGGGGGCATCGGAAGGCTGGGTGGCGGCTTCGGTCAGCATGAGTGCGACCTTTGTGTGGAGGTTAATGAGCTCGATGAGCTCGTCGCTCCGCCTGCCGCGCGGGCCTCCTCGCCGACGGCCCGGGTGAAAGCGATGGCGGACTTCCAGGTCTGCGGGGAGGACTTATCGAGGTAGAACTTCAATGGGTTCCGTGACATGTCCGCACATATACTCGCGCCTAGAGAAAGATGCTGTAGCTCTCCGGCCTCGCCCCGGCTGCGGCGGCTTTGTCGACGGCGCGCAGGAAGTCCGCGCGGACCTTGCGGTCCTCGAGGTTGCGTGCGGAGACCGAAAGGCGGACGGTGTTGCCGCGCTGGGCAGAGCGCTCCGCGGCCCGAATGATGTTGCGACGCCACCATTTCGCAGCGCCGAAGCCCTCGCCGAAGGAGAGATTGCGAGTCTGATGAAGCCTGCCGGAGGGCAGCTCGTGGAGGCCATGGGAGGAGCAGGCGAGCTGGAACTCAAACTCGGGCAGGACCTCGAGCGTGCCTGGGGACATGCGCCAGCGCGGGGCGGCAAAGATGGTGGGCTCGAAGCCGATCTTGGCCATCTGGCGGGTAGCACCCTTGAGGCGCAGGCGGGCCTCGTGTGCCTCCAGGTTCGCGAACTCGGCGCGGCGGCCTTGGACGGCCTGGTCGAAGCCGTTGAGGATGAGCGTGCGTCCGGCCTCGGCGTGGTCGCGCAACCAATGCTGCATGCGGTGGTCCTTGGCCAAGTGCCAATTGCCATCGATGTGTGGGGCGACAAGGAGAGAGACGGGAATGTCGTCGCGGTCGAGCTCCGCGATGAGATGTTCCGCGTACTTCCGGGTGTCGTCGAAAATACTAGAAATCGAAACCAGGAGAACGCCGTGCATGCCGCTTATTATCGCACGCACAGCGCCACGCCGCGCGGCGAGAGGCTAGGCGGTTAACCCCGTGATCTTGTTGATGGTCCACGCGTACTCGAACGCGGCCTGACGCCACTGGGCGTAGCGGCCGGAGACGCCGCCGTGACCGGCGACCATCTCGGTCTTGAGCAGGAACTCGCCGCCGGTGGCCGTGGCGCGCAGCTTGGCAATCCACTTGGCGGGCTCGACGTAGAGCACACGCGTGTCATTGAGCGAGGTGAGCGCCAAAATGTCCGGGTAATTCTGCGCGGTAACGTTCTCGTACGGGGCGTAGCTCGCCATGTAGTCGTAGACCGTCGGATCGTGGAACGGGTCGCCCCACTCTTCCCACTCGACGACGGTGAGCGGGAGCTCCGGCATGAGGATGGAGGTGAGCGGATCCACGAAGGGCACAGACGCCTGGATGGCGCGGAAACGCTCCGGCGCCATGTTGGCGACAGCGCCCATGAGCAGGCCGCCGGCGGAGCCGCCCTCGGCAGCGAGCACCTCCGGGGCCGTCACACCGCGGGCGATGAGGTCGTCCGCCACCGCAATGAAATCCGTGAAGGTGTTCTTCTTGTGCAGCAGCTTGCCGTTGTCGTACCAGGCACGACCCATCTCGCCGCCGCCGCGCACGTGGGCCACGGCGAAGATGACGCCGCGATCCATGAGCGAGAGGCGGAAGACCGAGAAGTACGGATCCATGGACACCTCGTACGAACCGTAGCCGTAGAGGAGCGTCGGGTTGGGCTTCGACATGTCCAGGTCCGCGCGGCGCACGATGGACACGGGAATCTGCGCGCCATCCGGGGCCGTGACCCACTCGCGGTGCGCGACGTACTGGCTCGCGTCGTAGCCACCCGGGACTTCTTGTTCCTTGAGCAGCTTGTACTCGCCGCTCGTCACGCGGTAATTAAACAGCTGCGAGGGCTGCGTATACGACGTGTAGCCCACGCGCAGGACGTCCGCCTCCCAATCCGGGGCGCCGCCCACGGAGACCTCATAGAGTTCCTCGTCGAACTCGAGCTCCTTAAACTCGCCCCAGCCCTCGCGCACGTCCATGATGGCGGCACGACCGATGCCGCCGCGGCGGTAGCCCACCACGATCTGGTCGCGGTAGACAGCCGGCCCTTCAATGCGCACGGTCTCCTCGTGCGGCATGAGGACGGTGAGCTGGTCGAACTCCGGCAGATCCGCGCCATAGGCCACCGGACAGTAACCCAGCTCGTAATTCGCGCCAGTCGCATTGTGCGTGACCAGCCAGTAGTCCTTGCCACCCACCACGGCGTGGTCGACGTCGTAGTCAACGTCCTGGCGGCGCTCCCACAGGCGGCGCAGCTCCCCTTCCGGATTGTCGAGCCCCACGACCCACGCCTCCGTGGTGGTCTTGGACTGCACCTGAACGAAGAGGAACTCGCGGGACTTCGTCGTCCCCACACCCACGCCAAAGCGCGCGTCTTCCTCGTGGAAGACAAGCACGTCCTCGCTTTGCGGGGTGCCCATCTTGTGGCGCCACACCTTATCCGAGCGCCACGCCTCATCCACGGTCGTATAGAAGATGTAATTCGGACCGGCCCATGTGAGGTAGTAGTAGACGCCGTCCAGGCGATCCGCGAGCAACTCGCCTGTCTTCAAATCCTTGAAAGAGACCTCAAAGCGCTCGTCGCCCACGGTATCCACGCCAAAGGCAAGCACATCTGTCTCCCGGTTGCGCGCCACCGCGCCCACCTGGAAGAACTCGTGCCCCTCGGCCAGGACGTTGGAGTCGAGCAGAACCTCCTCGCCCTCCGGCGCGCCCTCCTCGGGCAGCTCGATGGGGCTCCACGCCTCCGCGCCCTCGGCGGCCTTGAGGCGACACGACAGCCCGTAGCTCTTGCCTTCCTCGGTGCGGCCGTAGTACCAGTAACCATCGCGCAGGACGGGCACGGACATGTCCGTCTCCTTCACGCGCGACTTCACCTCGGCGAAGATGTTCTCGCTCAGCTGTTGAAGGTGCTCCGTGCGCGCCTCAGTGTACGCATTCTCCGCTTCGAGGTACGCAATCGTCTCCGGGGATTCCTTGTCGCGCATCCATTCATAGTCATCGACGAAGTCGCGGCCATGGAAGGAACGAGTCACGGGATGTTGCGCAGCACGAGGCGCTGCAAGGGAGGGGTCTACAGTCATGCCGTGCCATTTTACGCGCCTTCCGGCACACGCCACGGAATGGGAGGACTTCTTCGCCGCCTACGCCGAGCCTTCCGATGCCCCCTTCGCCCCTGGCCGTCCCGGCCCCGGCCCCACGGTCCGCGCGGCGGTCGCGGGGCGCGTGGCTTCCGCGGCCCACACGGTGTGCCCCAGGAGCGTCGCGAACTGGGCAACCCAGCCATCATGCAGGCCCTCGGCCAGGTGCGCCAAGCCCTTCTCACCGACGAAGCGCCTCCCCCGAGCACGAGCACGCCATCCTGGAGATCCTGCAGCGCGCAGCCCGCGAGATCACTGAGCTCGACTAACCCCCGCACACGACGACACAGCACCCGCGCCGATTTCTCGGCGCGGGTGCTGAGTTCTGTGTTTTAATGGTTGAGGTTAAGCGAACGGAGGATGGCCGGCGGCAGGCCCATCTGGTTGATGGCGAAGCCGATGGCCGCGAGGATGGCTGCAACGCCGATGAGCGGAATGGTGACATTCACGGCTTCGGTCTCCGCGAACTTCGAGGAGCCGAAGATATCAGCGACAACGACGTCGATCTGCGGGTTGATCTGGATAGCACCCGGTGCGATACCCAGCACGCCACCCTCAAGGGTGCCGGTCACGCCGCCCGGCTCGATGCTCACGCCCTTAAACGCACCGTCCTGAATGGTGCCGGTGATCGGAACGTTGACGCCGTCCTTTTCGATGACGCCCTTGAAAGCGCCCTCCTGGATGCCGATGATGCCGTTCGGGTCCACGTTGATCTCGGCCCCCTTGATGGCACCGTTCTCAATGGTGCCCGTGATCGGAATCTTGACGCCATCCTTCTCAATAGCACCGGTGAAAGCACCCTCCTGGACACCTACAAGACCACCAGGCTGAACCTTCACGCCCGTGATGCCGTCCTTCTCAATGGTGCCCGTGATCGGGATATTGACGCCGTCCTTCTGAATGGCACCCGTGAATGCACCTTCGGCGATGCCCACGACGCCGTTCGGATCGACCTTGAGGCCCGTGATAGCGCCGTTCTCGATCGTGCCGGTGACCGGAATCTTGATGCCGTCCTTTTGAATAGCACCGGTGAAGGCGCCATTCTCAATGCCGGTGCCGTTGACGGACACGAGGCCAGACGGCAGGGACGGCAGCGAGGACTGGGCCGTGGCAGCCGGAGTGGCGGTAACGGCGAGGGACACGGACACGGCAGCGGCAACGAGTGCGCGGCGAGGAGAGAAATTCATGTGGTTGTAGAGCTTTCTGTGAGGGAGAAGATGGGATGGGTGAGACTACTTGTCCGCAAGCCCCAGGGTGCGGCGAAGGTTCTTCGCGTAATCAAGGTAGTACTGCGTGTTATCGACCACGGGGCCTTGCGCCTTGCCGTCCACGATCCAGCTGGAGCCGGAGGAGAACTGCGCGATTCCCGTGCGCTTGGGCTGCGGGGCGAGTGGATCAATGACCTTAGTCGTAGCCTGCGCGGTATCGATGACTTCGCCTGCAGCGGTATACGCCGTAAAGGTCACCGTGTAGCTGGCGCCGACTTCTTCGGGCAGGAGAATCTTGTCAAAGATTGCGAAGCCCTGAATCACCGACGCGGTGTACGTGTCAGCCGCGCCCTCAGGAAGGCCCGAGACCTTGGCAACGATGCGACCGGAATTAAGTTCCACGCGCGTGCCGTGCCGGTTAACGACCATGAGCGAGTAGCCTGGGTTCTGACCCGAGTGGATGGTGGCATCCGCATAGGCAACCTTGAGTGACTGCTCCGCCACCGGGGCGGAGTCTGCCGGCACGGTGCCTTTAGCCTCGTCCACCGTGATACTCGTGGTGCCCTGGGTCTCCTGCGCGCCTGCCGGTACAACGGCGGCGCCCAGCGTCACCGCGAGCGCGCAGCCTACGGCAACGCTCGCGTGGGTGAGGTCGAGCATGAGAGTCCTTTCGAGAGCGAGCATTCAATGTGAGCACCGTAAAGCGCACACACGCTCCTCAATATATCCGAGCTCGCTGCCCATAGCGGTATTTCATGCCTGTCTCACTTTTCAGGCACCCCTGCTCACACACGCGTCCCGCCGAGAAAGCGTTGCTGCTCTCTCGACGGGACGCGTATCGAGTGGTTTTGCGGGTTCTAGCCAATCCACTCGTCGAAGGACTTACCGGACAGGCGCTCGTAGGCCTCGATGTAGCGGCCACGAGTAGCCGCGACGACGTCGTCCGGCAGCGCCGGCGGCTCGGTGTCGGCCGCGACGTCCCAGCCGGAAGCGTCCGAGGTCAGCCAGTTGCGCACGTACTGCTTGTCGAAGGACGGCTGAACCTTGCCTTCCTCGTACGTGTCGGCCGGCCAGTAGCGGGAAGAGTCCGGGGTGAGGACCTCGTCCGCGAGAACCAGCGTGCCGTCCTCGTCGAGCCCGAACTCGAACTTCGTGTCCGCGAGGATAATGCCCTTGGCCTCCGCGATGGCGGCGGCCTCAGAGTAGATGCGCAGGGTTGCGGTGCGCAGCTCCTCGGCCCGCTCCTGGCCCAAGTCTGCGACGACGCGGTCGAAGCTCACGTTCTCATCGTGCTCACCAAACTCGGCCTTGGTGGCCGGGGTGAAGATGGGGGCCGGCAGGCGCGAAGCCTCCGTGAGACCCGAGGGCAGCTCGATACCGCACACAGTGCCTTCTGCGATGTACTCCTTGAGGCCGGAGCCAGTGAGGTAGCCGCGGGCGACGCACTCGAAGGGCAGCATGTCCAGCTTCTTCACCACGATGGCGCGGCCGAGCACCTCTTCCGGGATACGCTCGTCATCGACGGGGCCCGCCAGGTGGTTGGGGAAATCGATGGCGTCGAAGAAGAATTGCGAGGTCGCGGTGAGCACGCGGCCCTTATCCGGAATCGCGGGGGTGAGCGCATGATCGTAGGCCGAGATACGGTCCGAAACAACCATGAGCAGCGTTTTATCATCGACTTCGTAGATGTCGCGAACCTTGCCGGAGGACAGATGCTTGTAATCAGAAAGCTGAGGGCGCATGACAGAAAGCATATCGCAGCCTAGACTCTGTAGCATTGTTCTGACTTTTGTTGTCTCCTCCCTCTCACTTAGGAGTTCTTATCGTGCGTAGCCGCCTTACCGCTGCTCTCGTCTCCACCACCCTCGCGCTCAGCGCCGTCGCCGTCCCTCAGGCAACCGCCGCCCCTATCGTTAACACCCGAACGTCCCAGCATGGGACCCCGTTGTGCACTCTCGAGCACGCCCCGGAGGACACGCAGGCTGCCGATGCCGTCATTGAGGCTTACAAGAAGGTCCTCACCGCCGCCTCGGAAGAGGTCCAGGCTCAGTTCCCTGAGGACAAGGACACCTTCGCTGCGTTTACGACGCGCGACGTCAAGGCCGCAGCAGGTTACCCGGAGCTGCTGAAGAAGTTCCAGGCAAAGGGCTATAACGCGCAGGACGTTCTCGTCATTCTCGTTGCCGCCAATAACGTGGACGCCATCATCAGCGACGAGGCGGCGGACAAGCTGCTGGGCGATAACTTCCCCGAGGCCTCCATCAACCGCGCGATGGCCATGCGCGACTCCGTGCCCACGGGTGCGCGCGCGGAGCTGCTCTCCGCGTCGACGGCATTCAGCTCGCAGTTCCGCACTATCCTCGCCAAGCACGAATCCGAGGTCGGACTGCAGGCCACCATCGATTCCTTCGAATCCACCGCAGGCAACGACGCCGTCAAGGACGCCTGGGAAAAGTGCATCTCGGAGCTCAAAGCGAAGGGCGCAACGCCGGGTTACCAGCCGGTTCCGGAGATAGAGGTGCCCATCACCAACGGCACCGGTAACGACGGCAGCAGCGGCGGCTCCTCGCAGGGCACGGCCATCGGCATCCTCATCGCCATCGCCGTCCTCACGGTCGGCGCGGCCTACGTGGTCAACACCCCCGGCGGCTTCAAGCTGCCGAACTTCAACCTTCCGTTCCCGCTCGGCGCCTAAAGTAGGTGCCTCAAGCTCCCCACCGCAACGAACCCCGGTTCACGCCACCAACGCGCTGAACCGGGGTTCGTGTATGCAGGGCCTCTGCCTGAGGGCTAGTAAATCTCGCCCGGGGTGTAGTTCGCTGCCCCCGGGTGCTGATCCGCAAGGGCCTTGATGCGGGTAAGTACCTGGTTGACCTGGGACTCGGCCGCGCCGATGAAGGCGTGCTTGTCAGCGAGGGCGGCCTCGAGATCTTCTGCAGACAGCGGCAGGCGCTCGTCCGCAGCGAGGCGGGCAACGAGGTCCTGCTCAGCACCGTTTTCACGCATGTTGAGCGCGACGGCGACGGCATTTTCTTTGATTACCTCGTGCGCGGTCTCGCGACCCACGCCGGCGCGGACGGCGGCCATGAGGATGCGGGTCGTGGCGAGGAATGGCAGGTAGCGCTCGAGCTCGCGGTTGATCATTGCTGGGAACGCGCCGAATTCGGAGAGCACGGTGAGGAAGGTCTCGAACTGGCCATCGATGGCGAAGAAGGCATCCGGCAGCGCCACGCGGCGGATGACGGAGCAGAACACGTCGCCCTCGTTCCACTGCTGACCGGAGAGGTCAGCGACCATGGTGAGGTAGCCGCGGAGGATGACCTGGAAACCGCAGACGCGCTCGCAGGAGCGAGCGTTCATCTTGTGCGGCATCGCGGAGGAACCGACCTGGCCTTCCTTGAAGCCCTCGGTGACGGTCTCGTTGCCGGCCATGAGGCGAATGGTCGTGGCCAGCGAGGAGGGGCCGGCGCCGAGCTCGACGAGCGCAGAGACCGCGTCAAAGTCGAGGGAGCGCGGGTAGACCTGACCCACGGAGTTGAAGATTCGGCTAAAGCCCAGGTGGTCGGCAATGAGCGTCTCCAGCGACGCGAGCTTATCCTCGGAACCGCCCATGAGGTCGAGCATGTCCTGAGAGGTGCCCATCGGGCCCTTGATGCCGCGCAGCGGGTAGCGGCCCAGCAGGCTTTCCACGCGTTCGATGCCCAGCAGCATCTCGTCCGCGGCGGACGCGAAGCGCTTGCCCAGCGTCGTGGCCTGCGCCGCCACGTTGTGGGACCGGCCTGCCATGACGAGGGTCTGGTACTGTGCGGCGCGCTCGCCAATGCGGGAGACGACGGCGATAGCCTTGTCGCGGATGAGCTCGAGGGAGCGCAGGATCTGCAGCTGCTCGACGTTCTCCGTGAGGTCACGGGAGGTCATGCCCTTGTGAATGTGTTCGTAGCCAGCCAGGGCGTTGAACTCTTCGATGCGTGCCTTGACGTCGTGGCGCGTGACGCGCTCGCGGTCAGCGATGGACGCAAGGTTGACGTCCTCGATGACGGCCTCGTAGGCCGCGATAGCCTCTGCCGGGATGTCGACGCCGAGGTCCTTCTGGGCCTTCATGACGGCGATCCACAGCTGACGCTCGAGGACGATCTTGTGCTCTGGCGACCAGATCTCGGTCATCTCGGGTGACGCATAGCGTGCGGACAGTACGTTGGAAATGTTCTTTTTCTCAGCCACGCCGTTTATTATCGCACGCCTAGCGTGCCGATGCCCCCGACTCTCGCGCTAGGCCGCGCCACGGCGTCTGGGCCCAGCGCTCAGACACAGCGTCCGCCTCAGTGACCGGGCTAGTGCCCGGTCACGCCCGTACCCCCTTAGACGCGAATGCGCTCCTGTGCTGCGGGCAGACCGATGTCGTAACGATAGAAGCCGCCGTCCATCGCGACCTCATCGAGGACAACGTAGGCGTTGCCACGGGCCTCGTGGAGGGTGGAGCCGTGCCCCAGGACGTTGAGCACGCGGCCGCCGTTCGCACGGACGGCGCCGTCCTCCTCGACGGTGGTGCCCGCGTGGAGGATCTTCTCCGGGTTGTCCAGATCCGGACTGGAGATTTCCGCGCCCTTGACCGGGGAGGCCGGATATCCCTCAGCGGCGAGGACGACGGTGACGGCGTAGCCGTCCTTCCATTCCAGCGGCGGGAGTTGGGCCAACTCGCCGGCGGCGACGGCGTGGAGGGCCTCGGCCAGCGGGGACTCGAGGAGACTCAGGACGGCCTGGGTCTCCGGGTCGCCGAAGCGGCAATTGAACTCGACGACGGACGGGCCTTCCTTACCCCAGGCCAGGCCGGCGTAGAGCAGACCGGAGTACGGGGTACCGCGGCGGACCATTTCCTTGGCGACGGGCACGCAGACCTCGTTGACGATGCGCTCGACGCCGCGCTTGGGCAGCCACGGCAGCGGGGTGTACGCGCCCATGCCACCGGTGTTGGGGCCTTCGTCATTGTCGAACGCACGCTTGTGATCCTGTGCCGGCAGCAGCGGGACGACGGTCTCACCGTCGACGAGACAGAAGAGGGAGACCTCCGGGCCGTCGAGGAAGGACTCGAGGAGAACCGGGTTGCCGGCACCCAGCACGGCGTCAACGTGCGCGCGAGCCGCGGCGCGGTCCTCGGTCACGACGACGCCCTTGCCGCCGGCCAGTCCGTCATCCTTGACCACGAACTGCGGGCCAAAGCGGTCGAGCGCGGCCTCGATGTCGGCGTCCGCGGTACCCGGGGTGAGCTGCTCCGCGCGTGCAGTCGCAACGCCTGCGGCCTCCATAACGTCCTTGGCGAACTTCTTGGAGCCTTCAATCTGAGCGGCGTCCTGGTTGGGTCCGAAGACGAGAATTCCCGCCTCGCGGAGAACGTCGGCGACACCCGCGACGAGCGGGACCTCAGGGCCGACAACGACGAGCTCAGCAGCGATGGACTGCGCCAACTCGAGCATGCGCTGCGGATCATCAACCTGCGAGTACTCGGGGTGGACGGTGGCGAGTTGGGCGAAGGCCGGTGAACCCGGAGCGACGTGGAGCTCTGGGGCAGAAGGGTCGTTTGCCAGTCCCTTGAGGAGGGCGTGTTCGCGGCCGCCCGAACCGATCACAAGAATTCGCATGCCGCCTATCCTACCGGGCGGGTAGGGTATTCCCCATGGCTTCTGTATTTACCAAGATCATCGAAGGCGAACTGCCCGGCCGTTTTGTTTACCGTGACGACACCGTCGTTGCTTTCTTGTCCATCGAGCCCCTGCGCTACGGCCACACGCTCGTCGTTCCCATCCAGGAAGTCGATAAGTGGACCGACCTCGACGAGGAGACGTGGGCCCACCTCAATGCCATCGCCAAGGAAGTCGGCAACGCTGTAAAGAACGCGTTTGACGCCAAGCGCGCCGGCTACATCATCGCGGGCTTCGACGTCCCGCACACCCACATTCACATCTTCCCCACCGACAAGATGGAGGAGTACGACTTCGCCAAGGCCTACGCTGCCGATGCCACCGATGCCGCAGCCATGGACGAGGCGGCCACCCGCATTCGCCAGCACCTCGGCACCGGCGAGGACGGCTTCCGCTCCTAACGACGTCTTTCCTGGGGAGCGCCCGACTTGGCTCAGCTCACCGTCAGGCCCGACCACACTGGTCGAAGTCCCGACTCACAACCAACCTGGGCTTTCTTACCTGGCTTGCCTATCAATGTGGCGTAAGCTCGTTCGCATCAACGTCTTTGCCTTGAGGTTTGGTGTCGACGTTCAGGCTTCGTCTGTGATGTCTAGTGACTTCTTGGACTCGGAGTCC
>NZ_KQ961707.1:0-5360 GCF_001563605.1 Corynebacterium sp. CMW7794 | reverse complement strand
TTTTGTGGAGAGTTTGATCCTGGCTCAGGACGAACGCTGGCGGCGTGCTTAACACATGCAAGTCGAACGGAAAGGCCTGCAGCTTGCTGCGGGTACTCGAGTGGCGAACGGGTGAGTAACACGTGGGTGATCTGCCCTCAACTTTGGGATAAGCCTGGGAAACTGG
Organism: Corynebacterium sp. CMW7794; assembly: GCF_001563605.1. Classification (NCBI taxonomy): domain Bacteria; kingdom Bacillati; phylum Actinomycetota; class Actinomycetes; order Mycobacteriales; family Corynebacteriaceae; genus Corynebacterium; species Corynebacterium sp. CMW7794. Next base: position 5,194 of record NZ_KQ961707.1, on the reverse strand, counting down.
GTCTAATACCGGATATGACCTTTCTTTAGTGTGGAAGGTGGAAAGCTTTTGCGGTTGGGGATGAGCTCGCGGCCTATCAGCTTGTTGGTGGGGTAATGGCCTACCAAGGCGTCGACGGGTAGCCGGCCTGAGAGGGTGTACGGCCACATTGGGACTGAGATACGGCCCAGACTCCTACGGGAGGCAGCAGTGGGGAATATTGCACAATGGGCGGAAGCCTGATGCAGCGACGCCGCGTGGGGGATGAAGGCCTTCGGGTTGTAAACTCCTTTCGACAGGGACGAAGCTTTTTGTGACGGTACCTGTATAAGAAGCACCGGCTAACTACGTGCCAGCAGCCGCGGTAATACGTAGGGTGCGAGCGTTGTCCGGAATTACTGGGCGTAAAGAGCTCGTAGGTGGTTTGTCGCGTCGTCTGTGAAATTCCGGGGCTTAACTCCGGGCGTGCAGGCGATACGGGCTAACTTGAGTGCTGTAGGGGAGACTGGAATTCCTGGTGTAGCGGTGAAATGCGCAGATATCAGGAGGAACACCGATGGCGAAGGCAGGTCTCTGGGCAGTTACTGACGCTGAGGAGCGAAAGCATGGGTAGCGAACAGGATTAGATACCCTGGTAGTCCATGCCGTAAACGGTGGGCGCTAGGTGTGAGTCCCTTCCACGGGGTTCGTGCCGTAGCTAACGCATTAAGCGCCCCGCCTGGGGAGTACGGCCGCAAGGCTAAAACTCAAAGGAATTGACGGGGGCCCGCACAAGCGGCGGAGCATGTGGATTAATTCGATGCAACGCGAAGAACCTTACCTGGGCTTGACATATACAGGATTGCTGCAGAGATGTAGTTTCCCTTGTGGCTTGTATACAGGTGGTGCATGGTTGTCGTCAGCTCGTGTCGTGAGATGTTGGGTTAAGTCCCGCAACGAGCGCAACCCTTGTCTTATGTTGCCAGCACGTTATGGTGGGGACTCATGAGAGACTGCCGGGGTCAACTCGGAGGAAGGTGGGGATGACGTCAAATCATCATGCCCCTTATGTCCAGGGCTTCACACGTGCTACAATGGTCGGTACAATGCGCAGCGACACTGTGAGGTGGAGCGAATCGCTGAAAGCCGGTCTTAGTTCGGATTGGGGTCTGCAACTCGACCCCATGAAGTTGGAGTCGCTAGTAATCGCAGATCAGCAATGCTGCGGTGAATACGTTCCCGGGCCTTGTACACACCGCCCGTCACGTCATGAAAGTTGGTAACACCCGAAGCCAGTGGCTCAAACTCGTTAGGGAGCTGTCGAAGGTGGGATCGGCGATTGGGACGAAGTCGTAACAAGGTAGCCGTACCGGAAGGTGCGGCTGGATCACCTCCTTTCTAAGGAGCTTTATTTGGCCCACAGTTGTGGGTATACCGAAGGCATTGTTTTTATAGGCTTTGTTTCTTTGGTGGTTGGTTGAGTGCCCGTAGGTGGTGCTGCCAACAGTGTTTTTAATCGGGTGGAGACACACCACACGATAAACACGCAAAACATTGTGTGAAACGTTCAAGGACGAAAATAGTTGTGAGGTTCGTTGGTGCATTGTTGGGTGTCTGGGGCATTATCCCCTGGTGTAACCCAGCCGGTTTCAATAGGCAGTGTGAGCGTTTGCTTTGTTGTTTGTTGGTTGGTTGGGGTGTTGTGTGAGAACTGTATAGTGGACGCGAGCATCACACAGCAAACCGTTGGACTGCATTTTTGTGTGGTTGGTTTGTTGTGTTGTGTAATTTCTTTTGTTCTTTTGTGTTTTGTTGTTCACGCCGGCAACAGTTAGTTTCTTGCCTTTTTTGGTGGGGGTTGGTTGTTGTTGGTTGTGTGTTCGTTACTAAGGGCGCATGGTGGATGCCTTGGCATGCTGAGCCGATGAAGGACGTGTAAGGCTGCGTTAAGCCTCGGGGAGTTGTCAATTGAGCGTTGATCCGAGGATGTCCGAATGGGGAAACCTGGCCACCGTTATGGGTGGTTACCCTTCAGTGAATTCATAGCTGTTGTGGGGGTTACGCGGGGAAGTGAAACATCTCAGTACCCGTAGGAAGAGAAAATAATAATGATTCTGCTAGTAGTGGCGAACGAACGTGGATGAGGCTAAACCGTGTGCATGTGATACCTGGTAGGGGTTGTGTGTGCGGTGTTGTGGGCCCTAACAGGCAGTAGCTACCGATACTGTGCTTGGTTGTTGTTGATAGGTGAAGTGGTGTGGAAACGCCTACCGTAGAGGGTGATAGTCCCGTAATTGAAGTCTTCAATTTCTAAGTTGTTGGGTTGCCCGAGTAGCAGCGGGCTCGTGGAATCTGCTGTGAATCTGCCGGGACCATCCGGTAAGCCTAAATACTCAGTGTGACCGATAGTGGATGAGTACCGTGAGGGAATGGTGAAAAGTACCCCGGGAGGGGAGTGAAATAGTTCCTGAAACCATGTGCTTACAATCCGTCAGAGCACCTGTATGTGTGTGATGGCGTGCCTTTTGAAGAATGAGCCTGCGAGTCAGCGGCATGTCGCGAGGTTAACCCGTGTGGGGTAGCCGTAGGGAAACCGAATCCTAATGGGGTGATTTTTTTAGTGGCATGTCCTGGACCCGAAGCGGGGTGATCTACCCATGGCCAGTGTGAAGCAGCTGTAAGAGGTTGTGGAGGCGCGAACCCACGTAGGTTGAAAACTGCGGGGATGAGCTGTGGGTAGGGGTGAAAGGCCAATCAAACTCCGTGATAGCTGGTTCTCCCCGAAATGCATTTAGGTGCAGCGTCGCATTAGCTTGGTGGAGGTAGAGCTACTGGTTGGTTGAGCGGGACTACAATCTTAGCAATGTCAGCCAAACTCCGAATGCCATTAATGTGTTGTGCGGCAGTGAGACTGTGGGGGATAAGCTTCATAGTCGAGAGGGAAACAGCCCAGATCGCCGGTTAAGGCCCCTAAGGGTGTGCTAAGTGGAAAAGGATGTGGGATCGCGAAGACAGCCAGGAGGTTGGCTTAGAAGCAGCCATCCTTGAAAGAGTGCGTAATAGCTCACTGGTCGAGTGGTTTCGCGCCGACAATGTAGTGGGGCTCAAGCACACCGCCGAAGCCGCGGCAATACTTTTGTTATTGGGTAGGGGAGCGTCGTGCATGTTGTGAAGCGTTACCGTAAGGCGGCGTGGAGTATGTGCGAGTGAGAATGCAGGCATGAGTAACGAATTGGTAGGTGAGAATCCTACCCGCCGGATGACTAAGGGTTCCTGGGTCAAGTTCGTCTTCCCAGGGTGAGTCGGGACCTAAGGCGAGGCCGACAGGCGTAGTCGATGGATAACCAGTTGATATTCTGGTACCCGTATACATGCGCCCCTGATAAAGCACTGATACTAACCACCGCGGATACGACACGTAACTAACTTTGTTGGTTGGTGTTGTTGATGTCGTGGGGCCTGATGTGTGGTTCAAGCGATGGGGTGACACAGTGGGGTAGCCAAGCCGCTTAATGGATTGTTGGTGTAAGCGTGTAGCCGGAGGCATAGGTAAATCCGTGCCTTAATTGAAGGTGAGACGTGATGCGTAGCCCGATTGGGGTGAAGTTGGTGATCCCGTGCTGTCGAGAAAAGCCTCTAGCGATGTATGTATATGGCCCGTACCCTAAACCGACACAGGTAGTCAGGTTGAAAATACTAAGGCGTTCGGGTGAACTGTGGTTAAGGAACTCGGCAAAATGCCCCCGTAACTTCGGGAGAAGGGGGACCACATACCGTGACAAGTCCTTGCGGCTTGAAGCGGTGTGGGGTCGCAGAGAATAGAGGGAAGCGACTGTTTATCAAAAACACAGGTCCATGCGAAGACGTTAAGTTGATGTATATGGACTGACGCCTGCCCGGTGCTGGAAGGTTAAGAGGACCGGTTAGTACATCGTTGATGTGCGAAGCTGAGAATTTAAGCCCCAGTAAACGGCGGTGGTAACTATAACCATCCTAAGGTAGCGAAATTCCTTGTCGGGTAAGTTCCGACCTGCACGAATGGCGTAACGACTTCCCTGCTGTCTCAACCACAGGCCCGGTGAAATTGCACTACGAGTAAAGATGCTCGTTACGCGCGGCAGGACGAAAAGACCCCGGGACCTTCACTATAGCTTGGTATTGGTGTTTGGTTCGGTTTGTGTAGGATAGGTGGGAGACTTAGAAACTATCACGCCAGTGATGGTGGAGTCGTTGTTGAAATACCACTCTGATCGGATTGAGCACCTTAACCTTGGCCCATGATCTGGGTTGGGGACAGTGCCTGGTGGGTAGTTTAACTGGGGCGGTTGCCTCCCAAAATGTAACGGAGGCGCCCAAAGGTTCCCTCAGCCTGGTTGGCAATCAGGTGTTGAGTGTAAGTGCACAAGGGAGCTTGACTGTGAGAGTGACAGCTCAAACAGGGACGAAAGTCGGGACTAGTGATCCGGCACCTACTTATGGATGTGGTGTCGCTCAACGGATAAAAGGTACCCCGGGGATAACAGGCTGATCTTCCCCAAGAGTTCATATCGACGGGATGGTTTGGCACCTCGATGTCGGCTCGTCGCATCCTGGGGCTGGAGTAGGTCCCAAGGGTTGGGCTGTTCGCCCATTAAAGCGGCACGCGAGCTGGGTTCAGAACGTCGTGAGACAGTTCGGTCTCTATCCGCCGCGCGCGTTGAAACTTGAAGAAGGCTGTCCCTAGTACGAGAGGACCGGGACGGACGTACCTCTAGTGTGCCAGTTGTTCCGCCAGGAGCATCGCTGGTTGGCTACGTACGGAAGGGATAACCGCTGAAAGCATCTAAGCGGGAAGCCTGTTTTAAGATGAGGTTTCACTACAAGGCCCCCTAAAGACTATGGGGTTGATAGGCCAGACCTGGAAGCATTGCAAAATGTTAAGGCTACTGGTACTAATAGGCCAAAACAAACACACACCAAACCCAAAAAACGGTTTGGGTGCAACACAACGCAATGAAACAATGAAAAATTCCTGTTGCTCGCGTCCACTATGCAGTATCTGACACAACACCCGCCAGGTGAGTGCAACACACGTTGCATGCCCCGGATGTTTGTCGGTGGTTGATAGCGGCAGGGAAACGCCCGGTCCCATTCCGAACCCGGAAGCTAAGCCTGCCCGCGCTGATGGTACTGCACTCGGGAGGGTGTGGGAGAGTAAGTTACCGCCGACATAAAAACAACAAACAACAACTACATA